>JAFAVN010000308.1 GCA_019242435.1 Verrucomicrobiota bacterium
GTGGCCCCTGGATTTTGACCTTCGTCCACACCGGATGGCTGATGAGGACCCGGAAGCTACAGAAGCCGCTGCTGAAAAGACGGATTTTGGGGTCGAGCCGTCCAGGCTAGATACTGCCAGGAACCGGATCGTAACCCTCTTCTCGCGGCCCCTGGACACCCGTGACAAACTTTCAGCCACAAACCTGATGAAGAATCTCGAGAAAATCCTCGGATTGCCGAAGGCTGATTGGAACCTGACACTGATCCGGGCGCTCTGGTCTGCTCTCAGTGAAAGCTTTTCTTGCCGAGCGGAATCGGTCGAACACGAGGAAACCTGGTTGATCGTGGCCGGGTTTCTTCTTCGCCCTGGATTCGGTGCGGAAGGAGATGAGACCCGAGTCGACCAACTTTGGGGGCTTCACCGCGATGGGCTCTCGTATCCAGGCAAACGGACTCAAATCCAGCAATACATTCTCTGGCGCCGGGTCGCTGGCGGCTTAAGCCGGGAACGGCAAGAGGCAGTTTTGATGCCGGAAGTTCCTAAACTTCACTCTCAGAAGAATCCGTCCCCTGAGTTCGTCCGGCTCACGGGCTCGCTCGAGCGAATCGGATCCGAGACAAAAGTCGAGATAATTGAGCTCTATCTGCGGACTGCTCACGAGCTGGCAATTAACAACCAGCATTGTGCGCCGTATCTGGTGGCGCTTGGCCTTCTGCTCAATCGCGCGCCTTTTTATGCCGGCCCCGATTCAGTGGTTCCACCGTTATATGTCGAGCGAGCATTCGAAGCATTCTCGGGTCTCGACTGGAGTGAACGCGAATTGGCGGAGATACCATCCCTTTTCCTGCGTGCGGCCCGGGTGATGGATGACCCGGCGATTGATTTGCCAAAAGCGCTCCGTGAACGGATCGCTAACAAATTGGAAAAATCCGGGGTCGCCCGGGTAAAACTGACTAAACTCCGGTCGTTCGTCCCCATCGCCGGAACCGAACGAGCGAACCTTTTTGGTGAATCACTGCCGCCCGGACTCGCGCTGCGGGCATGAGAAATGAAAAGCAGTTTGAATTTCGAATTTGGAATTTTGAATAGGAACCACCGATGAGCGCTTCGCGCCGGCAAATAGTAATCACGGATGGAAGCGGATAAACACGGATTAAACGGGAATCCAGAAGGGATTGCGGATTCCGGGTTGACATCGCCGGGATCATTCGAAATTCGAGATTCGAAATTCGAATTCCCTTTCATGCGTCGTTTGTTCCGGCAGCGATCGGATCATGCGCGCAGCGCCCTGTTAGCTCTGCTATTCGTTGGCTTCATTGGGGTATTGTTAGTTTTTCTTTTTCCGGGATCGCCCGAGCAAGATATTGACTATCACTTTCTGATGATGCGGACAGCTTGGGTGGATCACTTCTATTTTGTCGATGTCTGGGCGCGTCCGTTTTTCACGGCGATCTTTGCGCCGGTCGCTCTATGGGGATTCACTGCGTCCCGTTTCTTTGCTTTGGCACTTAGCCTGGCACTGGCTTGGCAGACCTACCGGTTCGCTTGCGACCTCGGTGTGCAGCGGCCGTGGTTAGCTATCCTTTTTCTGGTCGGGCAACCAACGGTATTCGTCTTGTTCTCAAATCTCTTCACCGAGTTGCCGTTTGCTCTGGTTCTGGTGACCGCGCTGCGTTGTGATTTTTGCGGCCGGAGGAAGCTGGGAATGTTAGTTGCCTCCTTTCTGCCTCTGGCACGGCCCGAAGGAGCATTTCTTTGCGTTTTTTGGGGTCTCTGGTTTTTGCTACAGCCAGATCAGAAAGAAACCGGCTCACCGGTTCATCGCTGGTCAGCAGCACGATTGCCGCCCATTCTCATTTTGGGAACCGGTCTTTTCTGCTGGTGGCTTGTCGCCCTGGTTATAACAGGGGATCCACTCTTTATTTTGCACAAGTGGCCGGCTACCTGGCATCAGGACATGTATGCTCGCGGCCCGTTTTTCAGCTATGCTCTGAAAGCCCGGAAATTCATTGGAACGGTTTTTATAATTCCGTTCCTGTTTGGCTTATTGGAAGGATTCCGTTCCCGTCACTGGGCTCTGATCAGTTCGTCGTTTTTGCTGTTCGTCTTGTTGCACAGCATTTTCCTGAAGTACGGACTTTTCGGAGAAGCCGGTTTTCCGCGGTACATGGCGAGCGTGTCTCCCGCGATTGCTTTATTAACTCTGAAAGGTTGGAATCGGGTTTTCTCCGTAAAGATCCTGCGTCCAATTTCGGCGGTTAGCGCGGGGGTGGTCGTGACCCTGTCTTTTGTGCAAGGTTCACGCTTTCTCGATTCGATGGAGTGGGGTCGTGATGCGATCGCTATCAATCAAATGGCTGACTGGCTGAAGGAACGTGACCGGCCGATTCCTGATCTTATCTGGAGCAACGGCCGGATGTGTGCCGCCTTGGGAAGGAACTTGAAAGACAGTCCTCCGGCGGAGAACCGGGAAAAGTTAATTGAGCGACTGCAAAATGCGCCGGCAGGAACGATCGTTTTCTGGGACGGCGAGATTGGCCCGAACTGGTTCGGGATGACCTCCGGCGAGATCGAGCAACGCGGCTACCAACTTTTACTAAAGCGGCGGTACACTCTGGAGCCGATAATTTATCGGGCCGGCCGTTTCTCTGGGATCGCTGGGCTGGAGCAGGCGCTGTCTCTTCCATCAAGACAGATCGAGTTGAGCCTGCTGGAGAAGAAGTGAAACCACGGATTCGAACTCCTGACGTGTCATTTGCCATGCGCGCAGCGCTAGTGGAGAGCGCTCAACCGTCGTTTGACCTTATGACCGGTTACAATATCGCTTGGATCTGATTGGGTTCCCTGAACCGTGACCTCTATCCAATCAGGAGCGGAAATGGTGAAATCGGATTTAATGATTGGGCCGGTGAAGTTGTCGAGCTCTTTAAAAGAGTTACTCCGGCGGCTGTAGAAATAAGTTTGCCAGTGCCAGGGAGAATGTCCGCCGGAGCTGGCGGTGCTGAACACGAAGAATTGGGAGTCAGGGGTCCACTGGTTTTTTTGCACGTTGCGGCCATTCGATCGAGTCGATGACCGAAAATCATCGGTGGCGAGAACACGATCGTTTACATCGTGAATTTGAACCACAGATTCATTCAGAGGTGCAGGATTCCCAGACGAAGTGATACAAGCCCTTAATTGCTGGTCTGGTGAAGTTACCCCATCACATTTCCACTTGGGCTGAGCGGCGCAGCTCAGCAATAATGTCGATAAGAAGAGGGTGAGAACGTGGCGCATAGGAAGCGCCATTATGTTGCTGTAATCGACAGAAAAGGGCAATGTTAATCTGACGAAACTTGCTGATTTCCAGCAAGTTAACATCAAACCTTGAGATCCCGGTGAATTAAAGGCCAAGGGGTTCGAAATTAGGATCTAGCACCCGGAAAGCAGCAGCGTAGCTAAGATTCATTAGAAGCCTAATCCGCCGACGCCGGACTAGGCTATCATGAATCGCGGCTCCGCCGCTCCGTGTCTATCCGTAGCCTGTCGCGCCATCCGCGACGCGGTTTACGGATAGCTAAGGAGATAAATGGTCTGGTTCGACGTATCGGCAGTCGCTCCGGTGTCGTTGATGACGTGCTCGATTGTGCCTACGCCCCCAAGTGACACTGTAACCAAATCGTGGAATTGAACGCCTGGAGTGTTAGGTACCTCAAACGCGTGGGCGTTTACAATGCTCGGGTTAACGTTGAAGAAGCAATAGGCGCCTAAACCCCAGGTTTGATGAGTTCGGACCTGATTTCCTACCTTGTAAGACGCGAAACCATCGATGCCGTCATGGGTCCACGCGGCCTGGTTAGGTGGATCGTAAGGCATCTCGTTCTGGAAAAAGATCGTCTTGCCGTTTTCGCCGTTCCAAATGACCTGATACTTCTGGTAGTGCTCGACGAAGAGGCCGTAAGCAATGACGTTGTCACCATTTACAATTACTCCGTGGTTGGCGGTATTAAGCGTCCAGCCAACTCCATTACCGTGATCAGCTCGCCAGGCCCAGATATCGTCAATGATCACGTTGTCATTATTGATGATCAGACTATCCGTAGCTTGTCCGGGGGTTGCGCCGCCGATGCGGAAAAACACATCCTGGATCAAAGTGGGATCCCTGGGGTCGCTGCCCTCACCAAAGGGCAATAGTCCAACTTGGAGCAAAACGGGCGAATTCATCGGACCGGCATCGATAATTACACCCGAGAGCTTCACTCCAGGCACATTGGCGATGAACATCGCCGCGTTCCCTTTTTGCGGTACCAACGTCGGAAAGCCTAGACCTAAAATCACGGTGTTCGGCCGGACAACAAGAATTGGTGCGTCCAGAGAATAGATGCCCGGCGTTAATATCAGGTTCTTTCCAAACGCTAAAGCGAGATTAATTTTCGCCACGCTGTCGGTGGGCTTCGCAATGAAGAAATTATTGATTGGGATCGATGAGCCAGGCGCCGGGGCGTTGCCCCAAGTGGTTCCCGATGAGTTCGTTTGTAGTGCCGGGACGAAAACGTTGAAATTGCCGCCGGCATCAACATACAGGAACGGCTTCTCCTGTGTCAGCGGACTCTGCGGCAACGTGGTGTAAGGATTGC
>JAFAVN010000419.1 GCA_019242435.1 Verrucomicrobiota bacterium
TGAAACGGCGTAAAGACAAGGACGTCTTTCAGAGGCAGAGCTGCCACGTGCTGCCGCCCTACCATAAGAACCGGGAGCTTACGTAGGCTGCCCGGCTTTGCCCGCTTGCGGACCGAATCTTCTTCTTTGCGTCTTTGCGTCTTTGCATGAGAATTGGTGCCGAATGGATGAAGCGAGCACCGCAGCGAGGCGGCGGATGGCTTGGTCGGCTTCCTTCTCGGGAAAGCCTGTTGCTGCCCTTTGGCCCTATGCCTTAGCAGTGCTTTCCGTTTCGTTTGGTCTCGGAATAGCGCTCCTCTTTCAACGGCTAGGCTTCCGCGCTGGACAAGTACCGCTGCTGCTTTTCGCAGTCGCCACTTCCTCATGGTATGGAGGAACTGGAGCTGCCGCCCTTGCCTTTCTCCTCTCCTGCCTCGCCTTCGATTACTTTTTCACAGAGCCTCTCTACAGTCTGTATATCGTACCTGCTGATATCCCGTACTTTATTGTTTTTGCATTGTTCGCAGCTCTAATCACTTGGTTCAGTGCAGTTCGGCGCCGGGTGGAAAGAGATCTTCGGCAAGCTCGTGAGCACCTGGAAATAGAAGTCGTACAACGGACCCGACAGGCCAGCCTGCTAAACCTGACTCACGATACCATTTTTGTCCGGGACATGGACGATGTGATCACCTACTGGAATCGGGGCGCCGAGGAGCTCTACGGTTGGACGCAGGAACAAGCGACCGGAAAGGACGCCCATGAGCTTCTGCATTCGGTTTTTTCGACGCCGATTGAGCAGATCCGCCAGGAGTTGCTGCGAACCGGCCGGTGGGAAGGGGCTCTGCACAATGCCAGAGCCGATGGAACAACGGTAATGGTCGCGAGCCGATGGTCATTGCAACGAGACGAGCGGGGTCGACCCACTGCCATTCTGGAAACCAATAACGACATCACCGAGCGCGAGCGGCGAGCCGAAGAAATCCGGAGTCTGAACGTCGAACTGGGAAAACGAACTGCTCAGCTGGAAGCGAGCAACAAGGAATTAGAGGCATTTGCCTACTCAGTTTCCCACGACTTGCGGGCCCCTCTCCGCCATATGGCCGGATTCTCGGAGCTTTTACAAAAGAACATCGCCTCGCAGCTGGATGAAAAAAGCCGGCGCTATATCTCGACGATCCTGGAAGCCTCCCGCCGCATGGGCGCTTTAATCGACGACCTTCTCTCCTTTTCCAGGATAGGCCGAGCCGAGGCCCGGAAAAGCATGGTCAGTCTGGGGCAGTTGGTCGAAGAAGCATTGGCCGAAGTCCGACGAGATGCCGCAGATCGCGAGATTATCTGGAAGATTGGTGAACTACCGTCTGCCTACGGAGACCGTTCCATGCTCCGTCTCGCTCTGGTTAATCTGATTTCGAATGCGGTAAAATTCACGCGAACGCGATCACCGGCTACCATCGAAATCGGTCCTATTGACCACGACCCGGATCAGCTAGGGCTGTTCATTCGAGACAATGGTGTCGGCTTTGATATGAAATACAGGAATAAGCTCTTTGGCGTATTCCAACGTCTTCATGCTGCTGAAGCATTTGAGGGCACGGGAATCGGACTGGCCACAGTACTGCGGATCGCCCACCGGCACGGGGGCAGAGCCTGGGCCGAAGGCGCACTCGGAGAAGGGGCAACCTTTTATTTTTCAGTTTCTAAAACCAGCGAATATAAAATATGAGCGCCTTGGGACGCATTCTGTTGGTCGAAGATGACCCGAACGACGTAGAACTCACCCTGACCGCCTTGGAGGAATATTACCTGGCCAACGAGGTGATCGTAACTCGCGACGGCGCTGAGGCCTTGGATTATCTTTACAGCCGAGGCGCATTTGCTTCGCGTTCGAATGGGAACCCTGCGGTTTTACTTCTCGATTTGAAATTGCCCAAAATCGACGGATTAGAGGTCCTGCAACAGATTAAATCCGATGAGCACCTTAGAATGATTCCCGTCGTTGTGCTCACTTCCTCACGCGAGGAAAGAGACATGGTAGCCAGTTACCGGTTAGGGGTTAACGCCTATGTGGTTAAGCCGGTCGACTTCCATGAGTTCGTGAATGCTATTCGGGAGCTCGGAGTTTTTTGGGCAATTATCAATGAACCGCCGCCTGGTTCTATAAGAAAGCAATAGTCCGGAAATGAAGCCGCCGTTGCGAATCCTTTACCTCGAGGATGATCCTACGGACGCGGAACTCGTTGAGGAAACGCTGGCAGCCGACGGCATCAGCTGCGAGATCGTACGGGTGGAAACCGAGGGGGGGTTTACCAGTTCGCTCAAGGAAGGCGGTTTCGATTTGATTCTTGCAGACTATACCCTTCCCTCGTTTGACGGTCTGTCTGCGCTGAAGATCGCGCAAAAAGAGTGGCCACATGTGCCGTTAATCTTTGTTTCCGGCACTTTAGGTGAAGAACTAGCGATTGAAGCTCTCAAGATCGGCGCTACCGATTATGTCTTAAAGAACCGGCTATCCAGGCTCGTCCCCTCAGTGCAAAGAGCGCTGAGAGAGGCCGGTGAAAGACTCAATCTGAGTAAAGCACAAGAAGCCTTGCAGCGCAGTGAAGCTTACTTGACGCAAGGGCAAAAGCTCAGTCGTACCGGCAGTTTCGGCTGGGACTTTCATGGTGGAAAGATTTACTGGTCACAAGAGACTTTTCGCATCTTTGGGTACGAGCCGCCGACGGAGCCCACTTTAGAATTACTATTGCGTCGCACTCATCCCGAAGATCGAGGCCTGGTCCAAGAATTTGTAGACCGGGTCTGGCGAGAGAGAAATGATTTCGATTTTCAACATCGCCTGATGATGTCGGATGGTTCGGTCAAATACCTTCGGGTGGTTGGGCACCCTTCAAAAAACGCGTCAGGCAGCTTTGAGTTCGTGGGCGCGGTTACAGACATCACCGAGCAGAAGCTGGCTGAAGAAGCTCTGCGCAAAGCTCAAGCAGAGCTGGCCCACATTACCCGAGTGACTACGCTGGGCGAGCTTACCGCCTCGATCGCGCATGAGATTAACCAGCCGCTGGCCGCCGTTCTTACTAACGCTAACCTCGGTATTCGCTGGCTCTCCGGAAATTCTCCGAACATCGACGAAGCCAGCGCCGCCATGCGACGCATTGTGCGCGACGGGAACCGGGTAAGCGATGTGATCTCGCGGATGCGAGCTTTGTTTAAGAAGGCTCCGACAGCGAACGAATGGCTTGCCATAAACGATGCCATTGCAGAAATCGTGGTACTCACTCAAGGCGAAGCACAACGAAATTCTGTATTATTGCGGACTGAGCTCGCTGACGACTTGCCGCTCGTTTCAGGGGATCGAATTCAGCTACAACAAGTAGTTCTCAATCTGTTAATGAACGCAATCGAAGCGATGAGCGCCGCCGGCGAAGGTCCGCGAGAACTGTGGATTAGCTCAACCAAGGTTGCCGGCGCCGTGATCCCAAAAAAGATTATCTTCGACGCTAAACGCCATGCTGAGTCAGAATACCATTACATCTTAGTGGGGATACGAGACTCCGGTCCCGGGTTGGATCCGGAGAATCTTGGCCGCGTTTTCGATGCCTTTTTTACTACCAAGCCTCAGGGCCTGGGGATGGGTTTGGCGATCAGCACTTCTATTATCGAAGCTCACGGAGGTCAGCTTTGGGCAACGCCAAATGAGCCCCGCGGAGCAGTTTTTCAGTTTGCGTTGCCGATCACCGGCTAGTGTCCTGTCCCATAAATAGCTTAGCTTTCGTTGCGATCAAAATCGCCGCCGGCAAGGCGGTCCGAAGCCGGACTGGCAGTAAGGAGGGCGCCTATCTAGATTGATACGTAAGCGACGAGCAACGCGGCCGCCGGCCCATTTTCACCGGAACCTCCGGGCCGTCGGCCGGTTGGCGGTTTTTCCGCGTTGCTCACTCCTTTCAATTTAGATATGCTCGTCGTTCGCGCCTTGAAAAACCGTCAACGGGCCGGCGGCGAAACCCAAGTTATTTATGGGACAGGACACTAGTTCAATCAAAGCCCAGATCTGCTATGCAAAATCCCGAAGAATACGAGGTGGTGGTACTCGGCAGCGGTGAAGCAGGCAAGTACATTGCCTGGACGGAGGCGAGAAAAGGAATGCGGGCTGCCGTTATTGAAAAAAAATATGTTGGCGGCTCCTGTCCTAACATCGCTTGCTTGCCGAGCAAGAACATTATCCACAGTGCAAAGGTAGCGTCCTACTTTTGGCGCAGTGAAGAATTCGGAATCACGAAGGACAACTGCCAGATTCACATGCCTGGTGTGCGAGATCGCAAACGAAAGATGGTAGGTGGGCTCATAGACATGCACCTCGCCAATTTTAAGACTTCCGGAGCGGAATTAGTGATGGGCTCTGGCCGCTTCATTGGCCCAAAGACGCTTGAGGTCGACCTGGCGAGCGGGGGGACGCGCGTTCTTCACGGAAAAAATGTGATTATCAGTACGGGCTCTCGCGCCACCATTGAGCCGATTCCGGGGCTTTCCGAGACAAGACCTCTGACCCATATCGAGGTGCTCGATCTTGATAAAATCCCGGAGCACCTTTTGATAGTCGGCGGCGGTTACATTGGGCTTGAACTAGCCCAAGCGATGCGCCGATTGGGAAGCAGGGTGACCATCGTCGAACGCAATGCTCGATTGGCGCATCGAGAGGATGAAGACGTTAAGGATATGCTCCACGACATTTGTGGTGACGAAGGTATCGACGTGATCACCAATGCTCGAATTACAAGAGTAGAGGGGAAGTCCGGAGACCAAGTGAAAATTCATGCCAAGCAGGAGGGCTCCGAGCTTAGCCTGGAAGGCAGCCATATTTTAATCGCAAGTGGGCGCACTCCTAACACTCAGGGTATCGGGTTGGAGCTAGCTGGAGTAGAAACCACACCTCTTGGGCATGTGAGGGTCAACGAACGTCTTGAAACCACGGCGCCAGGAGTATGGGCGGTTGGAGACTGCGCCGGTAGCCCCCATTTCACTCATATCGCGTTCGACGATTACCGGGTTGTGCGAGAGAACCTGGCTGGAGGCCATCGCGTGACCACCGGCCGGCAAGTGCCGTTCTGCATGTTCACTGATCCTGAATTTGCTCGAATCGGTCTTAGCGAAACCGAAGCAAAAGAACGATCTATCCCTTATCGGTTGGCTAAGCTACCTATTGTCTCAGTGCTACGGGCCCGCACTTTGTCTGAAACTCGAGGTTTTCTGAAAGCGCTTATCGAGAGCGAGAGCGATCGCATTCTGGGCTTCACTGCTATCTGTGTCGAAGCGGGCGAAATGATTGCTACTGTACAGGTAGCAATGCTGGCAGGACTTCCATATACCGCATTGCGCGATGCAATCTTCACACATCCAACCATGCCGGAGGGCCTGATTGCCCTATTCTCGAACGTTCCTCGTGAACCAGCATGAAAGCAGCCTTTGCCAATCTAGTGTCCTGTCCCATAAATAACTTGGCTTTCGCCGCCGGCCAGTTGGCGGTTTTTTCAAAGCGCGAACGACGAGCATATCTAAGTTGATACGTAAGGAGTGAGCAACGCGGAAAAACCGCCAATCGGCCACGGGCCGGAGGGTTGCGATGAAAATGGGCCGGCGGCCGCATGAAGCTATCGTAAGCACAACCATGAATGTCGCTGGACTTAGAACCCTGCCGAGTCCTTACTCGGTCCAGGAAACAATCGATCGATTAACAAATTTACTCAGATCGAAAGGTATCAAAATATTTGCCCGGATCGATCAAGCCGCCGAAGCTCAAGCGGCGGGGCTTTCGATGCGTCCCACGGAGCTTTTGATCTTCGGCGATCCGAAAACGGGTACCCCATTGATGAACGAGTACCCGTCATTGGCCGTCGATCTACCGTTGAAGGCGCTCGCCTGGGAAGCCGCAGACAGCAAAGTTTATCTCAGCTTTAACTCTGCCGAGTATCTAATCGAGAGGCACCATCTCGCCGGCGAACCGTTTAAGCCTTTAGAGGCGCTGTTTGCTCGGGCGACAGAGTAGGCTGGACGGCCGAGGCTCCAAGGTCGACCTTTGAGGTTCGCGGGTCGTGGTACGCCAGCCGTTGCCCTACCCGGAGACCAGGGGTAGGCTAGGTATCAGGAGGGCGGCAATGAAAAAACATCTGTTTTTAAAGTGGTGTCTGGCAACGTTGATTACGCTTGTTGTCATCTTTCTCACTCTGATTGTGGCCCAGAACCAGGCGCTCAGCGTAAGTCCGGTAGCGAAAGTTATGGTCGGAGTCATCGTTCTCGTCTACACGATCGCGACCGCATACTGTGCGACGCTCTGCTGGCAGACTGATCAAGCATTAGAGGATCTGGAGCAAAGCGATGGGTGGACTGAGAAAAACCGTGAGGCCATAAGAGAATTCCTGCGAAAAATGGGGCACAAGGCAGATCAAGTGAGCTTCGCCGCAAACGAGTGTCCCTATATCGGGTTGTTGGGCGCCATCACCGGCATTTTCTTCTTCATGACCAGCAGCCTCGGAACTGGCTTTGATCCCAATCATATTAAAGAGGTCATGTCCGACTCGCTGACCGGCATCGGGATAGCGTTCATACCAACGATCGCCGGCGTTTTCTTTCGGATAATCCTATCATGGGAACATTACATGATTACCCATGAGGTGGAATCCGCGCTAAAGGGTTTCACACCGGGTAGGAATTACGTAAGACCAGCGCAAACGTGAAACGGCGGGGAGAGTTTCCAGGAATTGCTACGGTTGATGTATGTATTAACCTGGTACTGGTTTTCGCCGTTCTGCTTCGGCTCAGCATCGTCATGATCAATGCTGAGCAGCAAAAAAATCAGCTACAAAACCATGCTGCTTTCCTGGTGAAGATCAATTGGCCCGGTGAAAGCAATGATGATGTCGATCTCTACGTGGCCGATCCTCTCAATAACATCGTGTATTTCCGACAGAAGCAAATCGGATTGATGAGCTTGGATAGAGATGACACCGGCCATCAGCAAAACATGGTGACTTTGCCTGATGGAAGAGTAGTCCAATCTCAATTTAACGAAGAGCAAGTTAATATTCGGGGCATTGTCGAGGGTGAATACGTTGTTAATGTGCATATGTACCGAAAAAGCGATAATCGCCCTACCAAAGTTGAAATTGCACTATTCAAATCCAGCGGCGGAGATCAGATGGAAGTCCACAAACAAGTCGTCACGCTTTCGGCGGAACGCCAGGAGGAAACCGCTTTTCGGTTCACGTTAACCAAAGATGGAGATGTGGTCGGCGTTAACCGGTTACCGAGACGCTTTGTAGACCAACTACAAAACTCAAGGAGGCGCCAGCTTTAATCTGATGCAAACGCTCGCCATTCCAATTGCATTTCTTTTTCTTTGCTGCCTCTTTCTGTGGATAATTATCGGGGCTAGCGGCCGCTGGTGGTTGAAATTGATCCTAATGATCACGGCCGCAGTAATCAGTTACGCCTCGTGGGTCACGCTGGATAGTTATTTTGGCTCTCCAAAGCCGACTGAACTAAAGGCAATGTCAGGCCAGACGGCATTCTTATTCTGGGTCACTATTAATGAACCAGATGGGCAAAGGGATGCCGGGTCGATCTGCATGTGGCTCCGGCCGGCCCGTGAAGCCAGTCCCAAGCTTTATCAGTTTCCCTATTCGCGGAGTCTGCACGAGACCAGCCAAGGATTTTTGGACGAGATTCTAAAGAACAACGGTTCTCCGATTCAGATAGCATTCACTAACGAATCGAAACAAGGAGAGCAGGCTACCACAGGGAATGGCAACGGCGTTAGGCCGCCCAACGGCGGCGCCCGCGGAAAACTAGCGTATCAGAGCGAACCTCGAGTCTATGAATTACCTCCGGTTAAACTGCCCGATAAAATGACTAAGTAGGGCAGCGGCCACAGTGCTCCTCAGGCCGTTTACAGACACTACCTAAGATTGTCGAACGTCTTTCTGTCCCGCAGGGACAGAAGACCACAGCGTCACTAGAGTCTTCTGAGATTATTTGCCCGATCAGATGCTATCACCATCCCCGGACGCTTTTGCGACATCCTCCGGAGTCATAAACCTGTGCTCGTTGGTCACCGGGTCATAAATAATCACCGTCAGACAGAGCGCCTTGTGCTGTTCGTTAATACCGCAATAGAACTCGACCAACGCGACCCACCTACTTTCGCCGTAAATCCTTTTGACGAAGAACGGCGTTTCCGCCTTGATCGCTAAAAATGGCGGTCTCTCGAGATACTCGTACAGGGCAGTTCTGATGAACGACTGCGCGGCAGACCCGTCCTGGATAGCAGTTGGCTTTTTTTGCTCATCGTCCGAAGGCGCCTCGGCCAGGGCTCCGACGCCCAGCAATAACAGGACTAAAACTATCTTCATTGGCGTACCCCCTTTTCGATGCTTAACAGTCCAAACTGTTACTTAACCGCAGAGGAACATCATTCCTCGCCTAACCGGTTATCTCAGCATTTTACGGGCCTAAGTTGAACACGCTGCTGGAATTCACTGCGTATCCCTCATGCAATAGCCAAAACATCCTCTCCTTTCGGCAGGCGGTGGCACGTAACCCCGCCATTTTCAGTACCAGAACAAACTTCTTACCGGTTACGCAGCACGTCAACTCCGAGTCAAAAGCTGCTTCTCGGCGGCTTTAACGAAGAAGCACTTGTTCTTAAAAGTTATTTTGCGGCCTCACTACCCTGGTCGTCGTTTTTCTGTCTCTACTACTGGCGCCAAATCAAGCTCTCAATCTGAATCCGGTGGCTAAAACGATGATAGGAGTGATGGTTCTGGTCTATGCGATCGCCGCTATTTGGTTGCGCCATGCTCTGCTGGCAGACGGATCAGGCGTTAGAAGACTTGGAGCGCAGCGCCGAATTACCGGAGAAGTTAACTATTTAGTGCATCGAGTCAGTAGGAGGCATACGGTTGACTTCCAAAGGCTGCCTGTTCGAGCAATGGCTATCCAAAGATTTTTAGTTTACGTTCGTTTATGGAATCGAAGGCATGGCTTGAGACGCTGCTGCCTAAGCAATTCATTCAGCGGGTGCTTGGCAAGCTGCCAAATCGCCCGTTTGAACAGCGACTGCGCTGGGATTTATTCAAACGGCCCGATTACGCTTATGGTGTTTATCAAGCCGCTCTGCAGGCTCGGGCGCTGGGCATTCCCCGCATCTGTGCGATTGAGTTTGGGGTTGCCGGAGGGAACGGTTTGCTCGCGTTGGAAGATGTCGCAGACCAGGTAACCAAACACGTTGGTGTAGGAGTCGATACTTATGGATTCGATACCGGGACGGGAATGCCGGCCCCGGTAGACTACCGGGATATGCCTTATCTATGGCAACCGGGC
>JAFAVN010000428.1 GCA_019242435.1 Verrucomicrobiota bacterium
TCGAACTCGATCTTGAGCTCGGCTTGGTCCTCCTGAACCGATTTTACTTTTCCGCCAGACGAAACCGTCGCGCTAACGGCCGTCCTGATCTTCATCCTGGAGCCGTCGTCGAACACAAGAAGACCTTCCCGGAAGACGACAAAGACCTAGGTAACGGACACCGGGACAGCGACAAGGGCATACGCGCGGAAACTGCGGCTTTGAAGGCGCAAGTGGCCGCGCTGCAGGACCAAGTCAACGGCCTGCAATCCAGCAACACCACGGCAATAATGGTGAATCCGCCATGGCAGCGTTAGCGATAGCACACACCAGCAAAAGCCATGAGGGTAAACGAGGGACCCCGCAACCCGAATGCTGCCCGTTCATAGAATTTCAATTCTTAGCTCGATACAACTAAAATGTGCTAGCAGAAAGTGCTTCGATTCGTAGATCTTGTATGAGCAGTCTGTTCAAGTTACTTCCAAAACAAGCCGTAGCTGGCAAGCGAACCTTAGATGCGGCAATGGGTCGCACCAAGGAACCCTTCGAGTGTGTCTGAGTTCCGAATCGATTCACCGGCTTTACAGACCTGAAATTCTGTATCGCCCTACAAATAGCGTTGAACGAACCACCGCTTTATGCCGGGATAGTACGGCCCCAGCCAGCCCTGTACGAATGAGGCGAACGCCGTACCGTCAGGCAGATCAGCAGCTCCCAATTCAGGATCGAACGCTTTGTATCGACCGCCATTCAGTATCGCGGCTGTGGCGTGGCTACCCAAACTCCATTTGAAACCAATAAGGAATCGACCGTCCTGGACTGCCATACCGAGAAGGCCACCTGTGACATCGGTGTTCTGCCCAATACGCTGCTGCCCGCTGTATTGTACGCCCAAGGTTCTCAGGCATTCGCGCACAAATTCGGGTCCGGTCTCATCCTGATAACTAATTTTCTTTGCGTCGACCCCTACACTCTGGAGGTTCATAAAACCACGCACATGGGCAAGCCCTCCTGGCGATGAGATCGTGTTAAGAAACACCGACCAGTCCCCATGACTTGCCAGATAGATTGCACTAAGCCCTAAACAGACGCCGCCTTTTAGTCCCGAGCCTTTCTGAATGGCTCCTTGGCGATCCATTGGGTTTGGCGCGTCCCATTTGTTGAGGCTAATATAATCCTTTTGCTTGAAATCACTGCAAGCGCCGCCGAGGGCGGTCGCCGAAGATCGAAAGGAACCGGGCATAGCCTCGTTTACCTCCAACTGATGAACCCTACAATGGCTCAACAGAACCTTTCTCTATGGCTCGAGAGGACTACTCACTGAATGTGATTTCAGGCGGATAACATCGTCGGCATTATGACAATAGCGAGCCTGGATAGGGTGATGCACCAGAAGGAAACTATCCCATCTGGGCCGGCTCGGATTCTGCCCTTGTCTTTCTACCGTGCAAGAGGAGGTACGCACTCCTGCTGCTAGCGTCCGCCTCTCCCGATTGCTGGTGGAGTTTTGGCCACCCAAGGTGATTCCGATCGGTCCCACCGAGTATACTGACGCGCTCCAGCATCTGAGAAATGCCCTTGGCCTGTTCGATGAGGTAGATACTAAGGTGATGCCTGTCCTGTTTGGGGGTTGGCCCGGTGCTGCGACTGTGACTCTTTCTCAATTTGGGAAAAAGCGGCCCACAAGCTCGCCAATAAACAAAAGCGGGGTTACAGAGTTAGTAACGAGCAAAGGTCAAGCTGACCTAAAACCCGCCAGGAATTATGTCGTCTTCAAGCATTTCATCGCCCAGTCCCTTTGCGGCCGCCTTGGCTCTGCAAGAAGAGCACGGGCGCGCGTATGCTGAGTTAGCCGACCGCATCCGCCAGGAAAGTCCGGAGACCGCTTCTGTGCTCCTAACCATGCGTCAGCGACAGGCTGCGCAGTTTCGCCAACTCTTCTGCATCTACGGGCTTTCTTCCAAGCGAACGGGTACACCGCGTCCGGTCGGGAAAACGGCATCCGGCCCTGCCCCGGTCACCGCCGCGAGCCATTCGCTGGATGATCCCCACGTAAAACGAAAACTGTTTGTGCTGCATATTGTCCAACCGGCTTTAGCCGGTTTGATGGACGGGTCGGTTTCAACATTGGCGCCGGTATTTGCGGCAGCGTTTGCTACCCACAGTTCTTTCACGGCTTTCATCATCGGTGTGGCCGCTTCTTTAGGTGCAGGTATCAGTATGGGTTTTTCTGAAGCATTATCCGATGACGGTGTTATCAGCGGTCGAGGACACCCCTGGCTCCGGGGCGGAGTTTGCGGCGTTATGACATTCGTCGGCGGCATCGGACACACCCTGCCCTTTCTGATCCCTCAATTTTATATTGCGATGTCGATTGCGTTTGTGGTTGTAGCAATCGAATTGGCCGCGATCGCTTGGATCAGAAAACGTTACATGGATACACCGTTGCTTCAGGCGCTGGTCCAGGCAGTCATCGGCGGTGTACTCGTCTTCCTGACCGGCATTTTGCTCGGCAGCTTAGGATAGGAATACGCAGTATCCCAACGCGTCAGTCCTCTCGCCCGCAACGCATCCCGCGGCTGATCGGTCCAGCGAGCCTGGAGGGGAGCCGCTTTGGTGCGTGCGAAATGTAGCCTCGTCTGTTGGTCATTGCGCTGGCCGGAAAAAGGAAACGTCTCAACAGGCGGCTCCCGGGAGTTGCCCATCGGTTTAATTTGGCCAGCGTATGCAGTCAAGCGGTGTGCCAAGCGTGCCGGCATAGACCATCTGGCACCTCACGATCTTGGTCGCAGTTGCGCCCGCCTGTGCCACGCATCCCGTGGCGAACTCGAGCAGATTCAGTTTCTACTTGGTCATGCTTCGGTGCAAAACGACGGAGCGGTACATTGGATGCAAGCAGAACCTCAAAGAAGCGGTCAACGATCGATTGGGAATCACAGTGGTAGGCGATGAGCCTTAGAGAGTTTAGGTACTCGCTTATGCGTAGTTGGCGATAGCGTCCTTTATCATTCACTATTCTGCGCTCATTTGATTCAGATACGCCTGCTCCGTACCCGAAGCGCTTAGCCACGGCGAACTCCGGCCATTGAAGAAACCCAGCACATGCTTCCGAAGAGATTGCACAAACCTTCTTAAACCGGTTCTCTGCTCCTAATCCGGAGTGCAATAAAATCCAGAGTAATTGAGGTTCGCTAAGGTCGCACCCTCGAAAGACAAGCGCTTTGCCACTAGAGTTACTCTGGATTTTGTTGATTCCCTTCTCCCATCTCATGTCCGGTCCCCCGGCCGTACGGAGAAGATCGCGCTCAATGCGGTTTTCAGTCAGATCAAGGTACGATAAGGAATGGAAAATGGCCCCCTGTTGGCCAAATCGTGGCGAGATTCCCGGCGGCCGAGCTCTGCGTACGTTGTTATAATCCGGAGTAAACGTTCATCAAATCCTGGCCCAGACCCCGTTCGCCAACTCTACTCCGGATTTTATTGCACTCTG
>JAFAVN010000507.1 GCA_019242435.1 Verrucomicrobiota bacterium
CCGCCCACCCAGTGGTCGCCTTCGACCACATTCCACTTCCCTTTGTGGACCTTTACGCCGAGATCGGATGGGCGGAAAAGAAACAAAAGCACTTCCTGATCGCCTTTGGCGAGAATCTGGCCAACGTCCGCGCCCTCGAATTTGAAGACTCTGCAACCAAGCGTCATGGTGTCGGCAAATTCCTTTGGCACGGCGAACGATCGCATATCGCTTTTCAGGAAGAACCAGTCTTTCAGGTTTGCCGTGTTAGTTGCGACCGGCTCGAATTCGTCGCCGTTCAGGTTGTCGGCGGAGTCCAGCAGTTCGGCTACACGATCCGCACCGCTGAAGGTATTCATCTGATCCCAGACGATGTAGGCGATTAAAGCGACGGTCGCTATCAGGCCGACACTTACGGCCACTAGAATGGTTATCGGCCGGGCGCGAGACGGCTCTTCCTCTTCTTCCTCCTCTTCTTTGCCAGCAGCAGCTTCTCCAGAAGAGACAGTCGGTGTGGTGGTTGAGGGATCGTCTGGCGGGTCGGCTTTCAGCGGCGCCTGCATTCCCAGACTTGGCTTCTTGAGTGGCTCGGCTCCTCCTGACGACGCGTTAACCGGTCGAGCGACGGAGCCATTCCCCGGCTCGGATGCGAGTGGAGGTACTACGTGCGCAATTGGCGGCACCGGTTCAAGGAGTTCCTCTGGATCGTCGGTGGTTGCGACAGTGTCGGCGAGCAAGTTTTCTAATTGCGCGACTTGCTGCTCATTTAACGAGACATCCTTCAACCCGGTAACGATCGGCTCATCAAAGCTGAGCTGTCGCTGGAGCTGGACCTCCAGCTCGGGATTTTCACTGGCGGCCTTTTTTGCAGTCGCGATCTCCTTCTGATCTTGATAAGCGGAACGAATCAAAGGCAGCAGCGCTGGCGACGACATAGTTAGAACGGCTGATAACCAAGCTCTTTCCGCGCGTGTTCGATCACGCCGGCGAGCGACTCCAGACTCGTTCCAGTGATCTCGGCAATAACAGATGGATAGACGACTTCGAGATAAAACAGGGTGACAGAAGATCGCTCGGGCTCAGGTAAAAGATGAAGTTTTCGCGGCCAACCATTCAATTGCGGCTCCGAGGTCCGCGGGTACTGGTCTCTTCTCTCAAAAGCAACCCGCAAAAGATCATCGAAGTGGACGTGTTCCAATTGGCCGCCGGACCTTTCGAAACCCTCGAGAAAAATTTCCCGGGTAGTAGATTCGGCGACAGCGGTTGACCCGGACTGAACAGCAATCAAGCGGTAAAGTGCTTGAACGTAATCGTATGCAGTCGGCGCATTCAATTCCGGTCATGCTATCGAAGGAGTTCAAGGAGTTCAAGAGCACAGGAGTGCAGGAGGCGCTCAATGGTCATTTGGATGCGTCGAGAGCTGGGAAGAGGCCTGGGTTACTGTCCGAGGTCTTCAGAAAACTGCTGCATCCCTTCTGCTGCCCTGCGTTCCTCGAATCCCGACGGCTCCTGAACTCCTGCACTTCTGAGCTCCTCGAACTCCTTGAACTCCTCCCCCCGGCATGGCAGTTTGCCGGACCTTGAACCGGCAGAAGACGATTTTGTTTATTTGCACTGGCAACGTGTGCCGGAGCCCGATGGCGGAAGGACTCTTTCGCGCGATGATCAGGGAACGTCCTGATCTGAATGTCATTTCCGCCGGGGTGAGCACTTATCCAGGGCAGCCGCCAAGCGCACACGCGGTGGAAGTATTGGCCAACCTCGGAATCGACATTTCGACGCAGCGAAGCCGGCCCATTAGCGAAGAACTGGTCGAAGCCGCGACCTGGGTTGTGGCGATGACTCGCGGGCACATGGATTCGATCATTTATTTGTATCCGCAGGCTGCCGAAAAGACCTATTTGTTGCGCGAATTCGAGCCCGATGCCGCATCGCTCGATATATCGGACCCGATAGGAATGGGGCTGGATGCCTACAAGTCTGCCTGCGATACGATTCGCAATTGCTTGGAAGGATTGTTGCGCTTCGTTGATCAGGAGACATCTTCTCCGTCAGCTTTTACGAATATGAATCATTCCTCGGGGAACAGGAGTTTAGCGGAGGTCGATCCGGAAGTGTGTCAGGTAATCGAGGCAGAGCGCCATCGACAGTTCGAAAACATCGAGCTGATTGCTTCTGAAAACTTCACGAGCCGGGCGGTCATGGAAGCGCAGGGTTCAGTTCTGACCAACAAGTACGCTGAGGGTTACCCCGGGAAACGCTGGTACGGTGGATGCGAATTCGTGGACGTGGTTGAGCAGTTGGCAATCGACCGGGCGAAACAGCTTTTTGGTGCCGAGCATGTGAATGTGCAACCCCACAGCGGCAGCCAGGCCAACATGGCGGTCTACTTTAGTGTTTTGAATCCCGGGGACCGTATTTTGACGATGGATTTGTCCCATGGCGGTCACCTCACCCACGGTAACAAAGCCAATTTTTCAGGGCGTTTCTATGACGTGTTACATTACGGCGTAGATCGCGAGACAGAACGGATCGATTACGATCAACTGGCTCGTCAAGCCGACGAGCACAGGCCGCGCATGATTACAGCCGGCGCATCCGCTTACCCGCGCATCATCGATTTTCAGCGGATGCGCGAAATTGCGGATTCAGTTGGCGCCTACCTGTTTGTGGACATTGCGCACATAGCCGGGTTGGTGGCAGCGGGTGTGCATCCCTCGCCGGTCGGTATTGCGGATTTTGTTACTACCACTACGCACAAAAGCCTGCGCGGCCCGCGAGGCGGGATCATCATTTGCAAGCCGGAACTTGCCAAGGGAATCGACAGCCTCATCTTCCCCGGTGTACAAGGCGGCCCGTTAATGCACGTGATCGCGGCAAAGGCAGTCTGTTTTCATGAAGCACTTCAGCCCGGTTTTAAGGAGTACCAGCAGCAGGTTACGGTCAACGCCAAGGCCTTAGCCGCCAGCCTTCATATGAAAGGTTACCGGCTGGTATCTGGCGGGACCGAAAATCACCTCATGCTGGTTGATCTGCGTCCTAAACAATTGAATGGCCGTCAGGCCCAAACCACGCTTGATGCGGCGGGCATAACCGTGAACAAGAACTCTATTCCGTTCGATACAGAGCCGGTGTTCAAAGGGGGCGGTATAAGAGTCGGTACGCCGGCCGTAACCACTCGTGGAATGAAAGAAGAGGAAATGATGGAGATCGCCGACCTGATGGACGAGGCCCTCAGGTCGGGAGGCGATGACTCGATCTTGAATCGGGTGCGCGACAAGGTTCGCGAATTGACCTCAAGCTTTCCTTTGCCTGGCTAATGCGAGGCAGATTTCGAATATTGAATTTCGCAGTTAGAATGGCATTGCCGTCGCCTCCGGCCCATTTTGATCGCGGCGAGAGCCGAGCTGTTTAGGGGATAGGACACTAATTATCCAGCCGAGCCGGAAGCTTATCCCAGATCTGCTTGGTTGCCTGCCTGACTTTCTCCCGTTTTTCGATATGCCAGGGCACGTTGACAATCACGATTCGGTTGAGGCCTTTCATGAGTAAAACTGTGCGCATAATCGCAGCCCGCTGGTTATGGAGAAAGCTGTAGTACCAATGTGACTCGATCAGCTGGGGAATTAATACAGCAATTGATCGGTCCGGGTTATCCTTCTCCAAGCGCCAGATGTACGACAGGGTTGGTGCAACCACATGCCGGTACGGAGACTCTAAAATAATCATTTCGGGTTCAGCCAACTTTGCTTCGGTGATCGCGGGTCGAACATTTTCATCCCATTCACGGGGGAAATCGCTAGGGCTGTTCTCGCATTGAACGTGGACCACCTTGACCTCATCAGAGAGACTATACGCAATTCGAAGCGCCCTCTCGGCCAGGGAATTAACGTTCATCAGCGGAAGTACGGCAATCATCGGGAGAGGTTGGGGTAAGTCGACAGGGCCGGAAAGAGCCAGTTCTTCGGCGATTTGGGTGTAGTGCCGGTGAATGGTTAACATGAAGAGGTAAAGGCCCGGAATTACCAGAAGCACGACCCACGCTCCTTCGTGGAACTTGGTGACGATTACGATCAGAAAGGTGATACCGGTCGCTATCGCTCCGATTGCATTCATCGCGACGCTACTCGTCATTCCCGGCTGCTTCAGCTTGAGCCAATGCATTACCATTCCCGCTTGCGACAATGTAAATGCCAGGAATGCGCCGACGGCGAACAATGGGATCAATTTGTCTGTGACACCGTTAAAACAAATCAACAATGCTCCTGAAAGAACGGTCAGCACCAGAATGCCCTCCGTAAATACCAAGCGGCGCCCACGGACTGTGAAAGAATAAGGCAGATAACCATCCTGCGCGATTGTCCGGCAGACTCGCGGAAAATCCGCAAACGACGTGTTTGCCGAAAGGCAAAGTACCAGCAGTACCGCTACCATGGTGATGTAATAAAAAATGCCGCGGCCAACAACTGCCTGAGTCATCATCGATAAGATGCTTTGATATTGAGGCGAGCCCGGTTCGGTAGCCGTGATGCCGTAACTTCGCACCAGGAATGCCACTCCGATCAAGAGCAAGATCAGAATGCCAACAATGAAGGTCAGAGTTTTGCGGGCAGAGGGCACCGGCGGTTCTTTAAATGCTTGCACGCCGTTGCTGACCGCCTCGACGCCAGTCATTGCGGTGCACCCGGCGGCGAACGCTTTCAGAAAGAGCCACAACGTGATCTGTTCATGAGCCTGCGGCGCCGGGGGTGGCGCCACTGCTGCCTGCGGATGCCCGCCGGACGTAAGCGTCCGAAAGACACCAATCAGGATTACCAGCCCCAAGCATCCGACAAAGAGATATGTCGGCGGGACGAACGCCAAACCGGCCTCCCGGAGTCCTCGGAGGTTCATGTAAGCAAGCGCTGCTAGAATGGCGAGGCAGAGCAGCAGGGTATAGGGTTGGAGCCCTGGAGCGGCCGATACGATGGCGCCGACTCCCGCGGAGATGCCGACCGCCACGTTCAGAGTGTAATCGATCATCAACGCCACCGCAGCCAATAAGCCCGCCCGACTACCGAGATTCTCCTTGGCAACAGTGTAAGAACCGGCGCCATTCGGATAAGCCGCGATAGTTTGGCGGTAACTGAGATAAACAATCGCCAAAATCACCGAAACCGCGATGGTGATGGGTAAACCGAACAAAAGCCCCGCTGTACCCACAGGGATCAGGACCGTTAATGCTGCCTCCGGTCCGTAGGCGGCGGAACTGAGCGCGTCCAGGCCGAACACCGACACGCCCGGGATTACACCAACCCGTTCCTCCTTGTCTTCACTGGAAGCCAGCGGTCGACCGAGAACAAGATCAAGCCATCTCATAATTTCCTTCGGATGGAAAGCTTTGCTATGGACTCTGAATCATTTGACCAAGAACCGCGAATGGACAAACAAAACCATCCGCGGAATCGACACGAAAACCGCGAATTGACGCGAAGGTGCCGAGGAGGATCACAAGGCAATGATGCGAGGATACGCTTGTTTTCTTCGATCCGGGGGCGAATTCGAACCATGGAGGGACCCGGATCCACACGGATAACAGCGGGGCCTTCAGTCGTCATCGGCGTTTGCCGAGACTGCGAGCCGAAGTGTTTACCCCTACCGGGAGTTGCACGATAAGTGGTTCCTGCTAAGGCATTGAAGATGCGTTTTCGACCGGCTCCGCTTAGCTTCTGGGCGAATGTGGTCACCGCGGGGATGTTCGCCCTGCTGGTCGTACTCATTTGGATGGGTTTCGCAAATAGGCATGGTTTGGCGTCTCTCTTTTTTTTCTTGGCGCTGCTTTGGGCATTTCTCGTAGCCTACTGCTGGGCAACCGCCACCCTCGAATACCGGATCGATCACGGCAAATTGAGCATTCAGGGGCATTTGGGGCGCCCGAAGACTTACGAAATCTTGGGTGTGGACGATATTGCGATGAAACTTCAACCGCTCCGGCGAGCCTTTGCTTTCCGGGTCATGGGAACATACGGACCATTTGGATTTCACGGCCATTATCGAGCCTGGATGACTCATCCAGCCGAAACTCCCACCGGCCGGCCGAAACGTCGTCTAGAAATATTCCACGTCGCCTGCACGACTCTACAACACGCGATCTATCTCCGAACCAAAACGGGTGTGGTGGTGGTTACGCCGAGGGATATACCGCAGATGTTGCAGGCGATTGGGCAGGGCGGGTGAGGAGGCCGGAAGAATGGGAGAATGGAAGGATGGAAGAGTGGAAGGGTGGAAGAATGGAAGGATGGGGTTTTGTGGGCTGATCCTCTTCAGAGTGCTGACCTCTGTGCTGCTGGGCGGCGATGACCGTCTTGCTCATTTTCCATCCTTCCACTCTTCCAATCTTCCACCCTTCCACTCTTCCATCCTTCCATTCTCCCATTCTCCCATTTCTTCCCGGTCAGCG
>JAFAVN010000554.1 GCA_019242435.1 Verrucomicrobiota bacterium
TGCAGTCTTCTTCGCGGGATTCGCTGAACTGGACGTTTGATTATCATTCTCACTTCGCTAGCTCCTGGACCCTTTGGCGAAACTGGTTGCCGCGATCCGAATAGTTTTTGAACATGTCGAAAGAAGAAGTGCCCGGTGAAAACAAGACCGTATCGCCCGGCCGAGCGTTACGCCGGGCAAGAGAGATCGCTTCATCTAAGCCGTTGGCGAGGCTGCAATCGATTTCCGCCGCCCAAGACCGTCTGATCCGTTCCGCCATCTCGCCAATGAGGACGGCATGCTTGGCCCTCGCCCCTACCAGTTTTGCCACCGTGTCAAACGGAAAGCCTTTATCCTTGCCACCTGCGATTAGCACCACGGGCCGGGATTGGGATTCGAGCGCCTTAACCAATGCGTCCAGGTTAGTTGCTTTCGAATCGTTGATGAAAGTGACTCCGTCAATCTGCCCAACCACTTCGCATCGATGTGGCAGTAACCGATACTCTTTTAACCCGATGGACGCTTTTTCCCAGGGAATACCTAAAGCCCAGGCAACCCCCAATGCAGCCATCAGGTTCTCCAGGTTGTGTACTCCGGTGAGATTTGTTTGCGTAACGTCGAGTACCGGTTCTCCTCGGAATAAAATGGCATTTCCCGAAGCGGAAAAATCGGCTCGCCCGGGATAGGCACTGAAGGAGATAGTATCGGCTAACAATTTGGGGAGATCATCACGCGCATTAATAACCGCAAAATCGTCAGCTCGTTGCTGCTCAAAAATTCGCAGCTTTGCTTGGCGATATTCCCATACATCGCGATACCGATCCAGATGATCGGGCGTCAGGTTGAGCCAGACTGCCACCTTCGGTCGAAAACGAGAAATAGTCTCCAGCTGAAAAGAGCTTACTTCGACCGCGAAGAATTCGAAATCATTTTGCTGTGCGATCGCTTCGCAGAATGGCATGCCGATATTGCCGCAGGCTATGGCTGATATCCCCGCCCGCTTTAACATTAGCTCGACTAATTGGGTAGTCGTTGTTTTACCATTCGTCCCGGTGATGGCGATAATTGGTTTTGAGCAGAACTGAAAAGCGAGCTCCAATTCTCCTGTCAGTCTCGCGTTCTGACGAATGAAGTTTTTTACCAGCGGCACTTCCGGATCGATGCCCGGACTGATCACGGTCAGATCAAAACGATCCGATGCCTGCTCGGCCTTTGGACCCAAGACGGTCCCTATACCGAGGGCCTGCATTTTCGCCGCTCGTTCTCGCAGCGCCGGGAAATCGGCACTGTCAAAAACAGTGACATTCGCACCCTCTCGTCTGAGCAGTTTGGCAGCAGCCTCCCCACTGGTGCCCAAGCCGAGGACTGCGGTTGTGAGAGCGGCGAATTTCATCGGAGCTTTAACGTTGCCAACCCCAGCAAGGCGAACATCAACGACATTATCCAGAATCGGACGATTACGGTGTTTTCCTTCCAGCCCTTTAACTCGAAGTGATGGTGCAGCGGCGCCATCAGCAGGACTCGTTTGCCGCGCGTCTTAAAACTCAATACTTGCAGAATTACTGAGGCTGCTTCGATCACAAAGATACCCCCGACTACCGCCAGCAGGAGCTCCTGTTTACAACAGATCGCCACCACCCCCAGTGTGCTGCCGATCGACAGTGAACCGGTATCGCCCATAAATACTCGGGCCGGATGGCAATTGAACCAGAGAAAACCCAGGCCGGCGCCAGCCAACGCAGTGCACAGAACCGTTAGCTCGCTACTTTGTTGGTAATAAGGCAGCTCAAGATAGGTAGCAACGGCGACGTTACCGGCAGCATAAGTCAATATCGCGTAAGTTGTCGCTACGGTGACCGTGCAGCCGATAGCCAAACCGTCCAATCCGTCGGTCAGGTTCACTGCGTTCGATGCGCCCACCACGACCAGCGCAAAAAACAACAGGGTCAGCCAGCCGAGATTCGCAATGATCGGCTCCTTAAAAAACGGTATATAAAGCTCCTTGGCTTGGATCTCCAAAGCCGGGTTTGACAGAAAGAACACAGTTACCAGCGCCGCCAGGAAAAACTGGCAAACTAACTTTGCTCGACCTGGGACACCGTCGGATTTCTTTTTGGTTACTTTCAAATAGTCATCGGCGAAACCGAGACCGGCGGTAAACACAATGGTGAAAATGCACAACCAGACGAAGCTATTATCGAGGCGATCCCAAAGAAGCGTGGAGATCACGACTGAACCCATCAGCAGAACTCCGCCCATCGTCGGGGTTCCCTTCTTCGGCCCATGTAATTCCGAGAGACGATGCACCTCTGCAGCAGTACGAATTGGTTGGCCCAATTTAAGTGAGGTCAGTTTCCGGATTACCCAACTGCCAAAGACCAGGCACAAGAGAAAAGAAGTGATGCTCGCGCAAACGGCTCTGAACGAGATGTATTGGAAAACGTTGAACCCGGTGCTGAGCGGGTGGGGCCCTTGGCTGAGGTGGTAGAGATAGTACATCATGTCGAGCTATTCTTAATGGGGTTCCGCGACTGCTCGAGTAGCGGAATGATCTGATCCACGGCAGCGCTTCTGCTTCCTTTTAACAAAAGGAGATCACCCGGTTCTAGAATCGTATTCAACAAGTCTGCGGCTTCGGCGTTGGTTTTAACTGTCCGGCTTCGCGCCAGACCTGCCGCTATGGCGCTTTGCGCAATAGGAGACGCAGCATCGCCGACCGCGATCAGAACATCAAATCCGTTATCAGCGACAGCTTTCCCGACCATTTGGTGGCCAACGAGACTTTCGGACCCCAATTCACCCATCGCTCCGAGGGCAGCCACTCGGCGGCCCCGAACAGGAAGGTTAGCCACCGTCTTCAATGCGGCGATCATGGAATCGGGGTTGGCGTTATAGGCGTCGTTAATGATCGAGATGGCGTCTAGATCCTTGACCTGTAGTCGTCCGGAAGGCAATGCAGTTTTGGCCAGGCCGGCCGCGCATTCGGCCAGGGAGAGACCAAATGCCAACCCAACCCCAACCGCTTGTAATCCGTTGATGATCATATGCTCGCCTGGGACCGGCAGGTAAACCCGAGCTTCCTCACTGCCTGCCACCAGCGTGAACTCCTCGCCGTCAGGCCGATGTTTAATTCCCTGGACTTGGATATCTCCTTGCTTGAGTCCAACCCGAATAACCCGTCCTTGGCAACGAGCCGCTATCCATTCGGCAAAGTCATCCGCCGCATTGAGAACCACCGTACCCGTGCTGGGGACGCTTTCCGCCAAAATTGATTTTTCCCGAGCGATCGCTTGACGGCTTCCCAAGTATTCGATGTGCGCGACGCCGATATTCGTGATCACTGCGTGATCGGGGCGAACAATCCCGATCAATTGCGACACTTCCCCGGCATGGTTCATGCCATACTCGAGGACGGCAACCTGAGCACTTTTTTCGAACCGCAACACTGATATCGGGACCCCGATGTGGTTGTTCAGATTACCTGCCGTCTTGACCACGCTGAATCGCGCTCCGAGGACCGCAGCTACCATTTCTTTGGTGCTCGTCTTTCCATTACTCCCCGTGATCCCTATTACCGGGATGCAGAACTCTGTTCGGTAATTTTTCGCCAAGGTTTGCAGCCCGATCAACGCATCAGAAACTTGGATTTGCGGCAGACTTGCCAACGAACGATTAAGCCTTTCTACCAGTGCAGCAGCCGCTCCTTGTTCCAGCGCTGTGGCCAGGAAATCATGGCCATCGAACCGCTCTCCCCGAAGCGCAACAAATAGCTGGCCGGGTTGGATGGACCGCGTGTCCGTAGAAACGGATTTCACTAATCCTGAGCCGGCGCCAAACAGCGTTCCGGAAGCCATCTCTGCTATCTCAGCAACGGTCTTCGCTTCCATATCAGCTGAGATGGACCGGGTTTTCCTCTAACGCCCGCATTGCCACTTCCACGTCGTCAAAGGGAACGGTGTGATCTCGGAATTCCTGGTACTTCTCGTGTCCTTTTCCGGCGATAAGAATGATGTCTCTCGGCCGAGCAAGACCGACGGCTCGGGCAATGGCTTCTCGCCGATCCACGACAGTTTCGAATTTCTGACGTTTGAAGCCGATCGCGATATCCCGAATGATCACCTCAGGATCTTCTTTCCGAGGGTTGTCAGAGGTTATGATTGCGTGATCGGTATACTGATCGGCTACGGCACCCATTAAAGGCCGTTTGGCTCGATCTCGGTCGCCGCCGCAGCCAAACACTAAAATAATCCGTGCTGGATTAAGGTTGCGGCACGTTTTCACAACGTTTAACAACGCATCGTCGGTATGGGCGTAGTCTACGAAAACCTGGAATTGGCGCCTGGCCGGAACCGCTTCCAAACGGCCCGGAATTTGGGGCGCCCGCGCCATTGCCAAAACGGTAGAACGGACGTCGACACCGAGCGATGAAACGGTAGCCAGGGCCGCAAGTGAGTTGTAGATGTTGAATCGGCCAATCAGTGGGACTCGGACCAGATAACTCTTACCTTTAACATCCAGCTGGTACGATGTACCAGTCAGTTCAATCTTATAATTGCTGGCCCGAAAATCGGCCCGCGCACCCATTCCGTAGGTCACGATGTTCAGACGATCTGAAAAACGAGCGATCAAAATTTGCCCGTATGGATCATCAACATTGATAACCCCAAGTCCGCTTTTCGGCGATACCGCGTAAAGCTTTTCAAACAACTTCGCCTTGGCTTGGAAGTATTGCTTCATTCCCGGATGAAAATCGAGGTGATCCTGAGTCAGGTTCGTGAAGACCCCGGCGCGAAATCGCACATAATCCACCCGGCCAAGCTCCAACGCAATCGACGACACCTCCATAGCCAGGTTGAGGCAACCCGCATCTACCGCCTGTGAGAAGAGATGCTGCAAATCAACCGACTCCGGCGTGGTGCGCTGCGCCGGCAAAATCCTTTCCCCGATCTGATAAGCTACCGTTCCAATCAGGCCGGTCCTTTGACCGGCACGCTCCAGTAGATGCTTGATCAGGAAAGTCGTGGTGGTTTTCCCATTCGTCCCCGTGACACCAATCAGCTGTAATTTGTCTGAGGGATCCGAATAAAAAGCCGCCGCCAAGCGCGCCAGAGCCTCTCGCGAGTTCGTCACTTGGATATGCGTAGCTCGATTCGAGAGGGCGGGTTTCTCGGACACCACCACCGACGCTCCTCGCTCGACCGCCTGTTCGATAAAAGCATGCCCATCAAATCGATTTCCCTCAATGGCACAAAAAAGACTGCCCCCGGTGACCTGCCGGGAGTCATAGCAGATGGAGGTTATGTCTCTCGCCAAGCTCCCGGTGACCAGGGGTTCGTCAAGTCGACCAACTAATTTCTCCAACTCCATAACTGATCGATTAGCCTGCATTGCTCAAAAAAGCGCGTGCATTTTTGAGCGATGCCGGCTTTTGGTCCCCCACCGCCCGTTTCTCAACCAAACCAGGTGTCTCTGCCGGAACCGCTGGTTGCAACTCCAAATAATCGGCCGCTCGTTTCGCCATCTTCGCGAAAACCGGCCCTGCCACCGTGCCACCAAAGGCTTCCCCTTTCTTTGTCTGTGGATCATCAATCACCACCAACAGAGTAAACTTCGGCGCATCCGCCGGCATGAAACCGACAAAAGAGACCACATACCTGCCTTCCATATAGCCACCACGCGGATCAATCTTTTGCGCAGTTCCGGTCTTCCCTGCAACTGCAAATCCTGGCACCGCCGCCCCCTTGGCGGTGCCCTCTTTGCTAACCACATCTTTCAAAGCAGATACAACCTTGGCCGCAGTCCCGGTCGAGATAACTCTCCGCACTTGCACCGAGGAATAAGCCACCACCTGCCGGCCATCGGGATCATCAATCTCGGAAATGATCATCGGTTTCATAAGTAGTCCGCCGTTGGCGATGGCAGACATCGCCGTAACCATTTGCAACGGTGTAACGGCAACCGACTGGCCCATCGGCACCCGGGTAATATCCAGATCGCTCCACCGGTAAGGTGGATTCACTAGCCCAGCAATCTCGCCTGGCAAGGGGATTCCCGTAATTTCACCAAATCCATACTTCCGTATGTACTGATAATAACGGTCTTTGCCTAGTTGGATGGCCAGTTTCGCGGCTCCAATGTTGCTGGACTTCGCCAGCACCTGATGAAGGGTCAGCACTCCCATCGGATGGGCATCGTGCAGAATGTGACCGGCGTACGAATAGGCGCCGTTTTCGCAGTAAATCCTGGTGTCCGGCGTCGCCAGCTTCTCCTCAAGGGCCGCAGAAGTTACCACGATCTTGAATGTCGACCCGGGTTCAATCATATCGACAATGGGACGATCTTTTTGCTGATCCCCAGTCGATTTTTTCGGATCGTTGCAATCGAAAGTAGGTCGGCTGGCGAGCGCTAATATTTCCCCGCTCTGCGGGCGCATCATTACCGCGGCCGCCATCTTGGGCTTGTACTGCTCACAGGCTGCATCCAGTTCGCTCTCCACAATGTTTTGTAGAGCCAAGTCGATGGTCAGCTTCACATCGCATCCGTCTTTGGCGGCCGTCTCCAAGCCCCGATACTGCACCAGCTCGTGCCCCTTTCGATCCTCCTCCAGGTACCGATAGCCGTCGGTCCCCTTGAGAAAATCGTCCATCGATCTTTCAACTCCGAGTCTCGGCTGGTGACCCGCATCAAGATAGCCAATAACCTGCGCTAAGAGACTTCCATTCGGATAAACCCGGTCGAAATCGATGTCGAAATAGATGCCGTCGAGGTTGCGGTCATCCTTGGTGATTTTCTTAATATTTTGATAAACAGTCTCAGAGACTCCTTTCTTCAAGACCTTCGATTGCTCCTTCTTCTCCGCCATGGTTCTGGCGAGAACAGCTTTCAGTTTGGCTTTGAGCTCACTCGGATCCATTTCCAACTGACCCGCGATTGCCTGCGCCAAAGCAGCCGGGTCCCGTACACGCGTACCAGAGGCAACCACGTCGTAGACTCGCTCATTCTCCGCGAGGGGCTCACCGTGACAGCCGCGGATGGCCCCGCGCCGGGCATGGATGACTTGCTTGTGGACATGTTTTTCAGCGGCAAGCGCGACGTACTCATCATGCTGGATGACCTGGAGATAGATCAGTCGAACCGAAAATAGACTGAACACTCCGACCAACGCGAAGCAGATAATGGCAGCTCTCGCTTGCTCATTCCAATTCATGGTTGATAACCCCGGTTGGAGACAACTCGGAGCTCGTCTCCAACCGGGTGGTTTTGGTTAAGGCGAACGACCTGGTCGGTCGTGATCGGTACTAGACCAAAAGAGTTCTGCGCCAGCTTGCGCTTGAGGGCAGCCAGCGAAGTCAGGTTATCAATTCGTAGCCTGATAGTTTCATTATCTTTCCGCAGTTCCGCCAGCTTGCGCTCCAGCTCGATCTGTTTGTCCCCGGAAAGTTTCAGCTGGTTCTTGAGGTAAACGTAAGAAATCCCAGCCGACGCGATGAACACCGCGGCGATGATGACCTTACAAAATGAGGCAACTCGGATGGAAGGGGCCGAAGCCCGTCGGTTAGAAGTCATAGCTGTATACGCTCGATGGCTCGAAGCTTGGCGCTTCGGGCACGTGGGTTTCTTTGGGTTTCCTCAGCAGACGGCTCGATAGGCCGCGCTGTTAAGAGCCTGAACTTAAACGCCGGATTCCGTCTCGGCTCAGGCCATTCTGGACGGTCAATCCATTCCTGCGAAACCGTCCGAAAGTACTGCTTGACCATCCGGTCTTCCAAGGAATGAAACGTGATCACTGCAAGCCGGCCTCCCGGTTTCAGCCAGCCGGAAAGGATCGGTAACGCTTCTTGCAATACCTCTAGTTCCCGGTTAACGGCAATGCGCAAAGCCTGAAAAACGCGAGTAGCCGGATGACGCGGCCCCCGGCGAGGCACGACTTCTTCAACGACTTTCGCCAGATCAGTCGTTGTTTCAAAAAGCTTTTCCGCCCGTTTTTGTACGAGCCGGGCGGCAATTCTTTTGGCCGCGGGTTCTTCACCGAGTTCTCGGAAAATTTGAACCAGCTTCTGTTCCGTAGCGAAGTTGACCAGGTCAGCAGCTCGCTGGGCTATGTTAGGTCCCATCCGCATATCGAGCGGGCCCTCATATTGAAAGCTGAAACCGCGGAACGGAGTGTCGAGCTGATGAGATGAAATACCGAGATCAATCAGAATGCCGTCGAACGCCTCTACTCCCAAGGCAGAAAAATGGCGATGAGCCTCCACAAAATTTGCCCGGATCAGATGCAGACGTGACCCGAACTCAGCCAGACCGGTCACTACTTCTGCAATTGCGTCAGGATCTTGATCCGAAGCAACCAGTTCGGACCCGGCCGCTAACAGGCGGCGCGCGTGCCCGCCACCACCGATCGTGGCGTCAAAAAACACCTTCCCCGGTGCCGGTCGTAGACATTCGATGGTTTCATCTAACAAAACCGCCTCGTGAAAAGGCCTCGGCTGACCATTTTTCCGCACCATGACTTCCTTTTCTAATACAGCGATCATGTTCTCCTCCTAAGAGCCGGTTTCTATGTGCCACCGGCCAGCTCAGATTCCAATCACTCCCATCATGTGACGGAAGGTCGGTGAATCCTCCTCCTTTATTCTCTCCCATGACTGCGGACTCCATACTTCGAACCGGGAATGGCTTCCCACCAAGATTACTTCCTGCTTGAGGTCGAGTTGACGGCACTGCTCCTCGGGCAAAACGATCCGGCCTTGCTTATCCGTCGTTAGATGCTGGGCTTGCGAATAGAACTGCCGGATGAAGCGCTGCACGTCTTGTGGCGTAAACCGAGGATCGCTTTTCGCTCGCGCCGCGACCTCGTCGGTCACCGCAACCGGCATCACCATCAAACAGCCACTCTCCAGATTTGGTACGGCAAAGAACTCATCCACCTCACCACCACGCCAACGCGCGGGGATCGTGACGCGATTTTTCGCGTCTATCGCATGCCGAAACTCCCCGGCAAAAATTGGATGAGAGGGGTGGGTGTCCATTGTTCAGCATGGTGAATTCTACCATTTTGAACCGCAGTGACCCACTTTTACCCACCAAGCCCCATTTTGGTCAATGAAATTCGCGTCGCTTTTGCTTTTAGCTTGCTTTTTACCGCTTTGCTCTTCCCCAACACCCAGCGAACCGGCCAACAGAAGACAATAATTGGCCGCCGGCGCGCGATTTCTTACCAAAACAACCGATTTGTGACAGGTAATTTAATGAAAATCGGCTCAATTCCCCTCGTTTTGAATACTTTATATGCTATAATAAAAGTCCCTATGGCTATTCAGAAGAAAAACGCCTTCTCTCGCAGGCTGCCCGATCTAGTGACTGAAGAATTAGTTTCGGTTCTGTCGCAAAAAAAATCATTCGAATTCAAGCAACTGTTTGAGGTCGTCCATGAGAATTTGCGTCAGAGGAATGCAGCGAGTGGCGGTGAAGAGATGCTGCGTTTACGAGCTTACGAAAAACTGCAAAACTTAGTAGCTCGAGGAGTGGTAAAGAAAAACGGTAAGAGTTATAAAGGGGATGCAGCCGCACTAGCCGCAATGGCTGCGGCCACGGCCCAGACAGTCCAGCCGGCTCCGGTTGGGTCCAAATCGTAATCTTCGATGGCGCAAGATTACCTCCCGATTCTTGTTCAAGTCATTTTCGCCGCCGGTTTCGCTGCGATTGCGCTCTTATTGAGCGTGATCGTCGGCCGGGTCGGGAAACGAACTCCGATCAAAGACACCGCTTACGAATGTGGCATGATCCCGCAGGGTGAAGCGCAACCTCGCTTCAGCATAAAATTTTACCTGGTAGCGATGCTCTTTATCCTGTTCGATATTGAGATCGTTTTCATGTATCCCTGGGCGGTGGTCTATCGGGACTATATCGCTAAATACAGCGCACTCCCGATTTTCGGCAGTATGCTCAGTTTTATCGTCATCCTCCTGGTCGGCTTCGTGTACGCCCTTAAAAAAGGCGCGCTCGACTGGAGACGGTGACGAAGGACATTTAACAGCGATTCATGAGGGCGGTCGCCCAGCAGGTGGCGACTACCCTGGCAAGTGAAGGCTGCGTTAGTCGGTTGAGATGGTTTGGCGCAGTCAGGCGCATCGGATC
>JAFAVN010000619.1 GCA_019242435.1 Verrucomicrobiota bacterium
GCGATCTGAAGTTGACTCTTGGTCACGGCTGGCGTGTCTTATGACAGCGAAGTCGCAGCATTGCAAGAGGGGATCATCTTGCAGCACTGAGCGGCGCCGCTGGTGTAAGTCATCGTCATTTCGTAATTGGCAATATCGAACCGGCACATCCCAATCATCATGCCATTCATCATCATGCCCCGATCCTGCGGCTGCCGGAGAGAGGTACGCATGGTCTGGATTGAGCCGCAGACGTACCTCTCCCGCCCTGATTTCCACCGGCTCCTGTGGTCGTTACGGTGTTCAGCGGGCTATCTAACTCCGCAGCCTGGGTTCACTAGCGACATGCCTTGATCTCGGGACGGTGGCGCAACAGATTAACGTTCTCACCAAGACGCTCATCATGCTGGAACAGTATACTCCGGGACACTCGAGGAATGCGACCGAGTTCATGGCGGCGCGGTCCCTTCAAACCCATGGCGCATTTATCAGTCCTTACTTACAACCGGGAATGAAGATTTTGGACTGTGGCTGTGGCCCCGGCACTATTGCCGCCGGCCTGGCGGAGGCTGTTGGTTCGTCCGGGCAAGTAATCGGGGTTGATTCTGCTGAATCTCAGATTGCCCTAGCGCGGAATCGGTCGATGGCGAACCTGGGATTTGAAGTCGCGTCGGTTTATAGGTTGCCGTTTGCTGATAACACCTTTGATTTGGTTTTCTCGCACGCGCTTTTCGAGCACTTAGCAAACCCAGTAAAAGGCATTCAGGAACTTCTTCGGGTTTTACGCCCCGGCGGGATTGCCGGGCTTTGCAGTCCAGATTGGGGAGGGTTTATATTGAGTCCCGCTAATCCTCAGGTTGATAACGCAATCGGCAGTTATCGAGCGCTTCAGGAGAAAAATGGGGGCGACACTCTCGCTGGCAGAAAACTGGCAGGTTGGTTGAAGGAAGGAGATTTCTTGGTGGAGAAATTGGAAGCCCGCTACGAATGTTACCCGGACTCGAAAGTGATAGCGGAATACCTGGCGATTCAATTGGAAAAAACCGGTGTTATGGAACCCGCAGCTGCTTTGCGGCAATGGGCGTTGTTACCCTCGAGCTTGTTCGCCCAAGCGTGGGTTAGTGCGATCGGATTGAAGATGGAGGAATAACCCGGGCGTTCAACACCTCGTATATTCTTGTGCGTTGACTCGAGCAGACCGATACTCACGCACATGGAACTGGATCTCGAAGGAGAACATGCGCATCGTTCTTATGCTCTGCTCGTGTCGCTCGTCACGCCGCGACCTATCGCATGGGTGACATCGCTCAGCCCGGAAGGGCACTTGAACGCCGCGCCGTTTAGTTTTTTCAACGCGCTGGGAGCGAATCCACCGATCATCGGGTTTTGCCCGGGCGACCGCGACGACGGCCAGCCGAAGGACACCGCACGGAACATTCGGGCAACCCATGATTTTGTCGTTAATTTGGTCGACGAAGAATTGGCCGAAGCGATGAACGAGACTTCTGCCTCGGTGCCTTATGGCCAAAACGAATTGGAAGCAGTCGGGCTAACGACCGCTCCTTCCTCCATCGTCAAAGCGCCGCGAATCGCGGAGGTGCCTGCCAGTCTGGAGTGCACAGAATGGGGAACCCTGCAAATCGGCGAGAATCGACTCATCATCGGCGTGGTAAAACGCATCCACGTACGCGAGGAATTGATCGATCGGGAGACGCTGCGTATTCGCGACGACCGTTTCCGGGTGATCGGCCGAATGGCGAGCCCGCATTGGTATTGCCGCACGCGCGACCGCTTCGAGATGGTGCGGCCTAAGTAGCCGTTTTCCGAGCTCCAAATCGGTGAGGATCGGCTCCCTTATCCTCATTGCTTTAGCAATAATGCCGCGGCGTCTGCGCAGGCAAGGACAGCCTGAGGAGAAACAGGAAGGCGCCGCTACCACGAACTAAAACCCCGGAGCTGCTGCCCGAATTCTTTCTGAAAAATCGGCAGCATCTCCGGCGCTTAATGCGCGTTCATTGATCAATGCGCGCTGCTTAAGCTCAGCGAACTGGAGATTTCCTGCCAGCAAATGTTTCTCATACAACATCCGGTCCATGAACCCGTTCAAGAGCATGCGCCAATCCCAACGCATCCTTTGCGATCTCGCATGCTGCGCTCGAATACTCGTCGTACAATTCGCGGTCACCTCATTGTACCATTCCGGGTGTTGATGGAGCTCGTTAAGCCGGTTCAGATATTCGGTTAAACGCATTCGGACTTCAGGCAACGGCAGTGTCAGGCGATAGAGATACACATCTTCATGTTTGCAGTTGGTCCGCAGCCGGACGACGTCCCGCTCGTCCGCGGCAATGTAGATGAGCTCGTATCGGCGATAAAGCCCAGCCAGTACCGAGTACGGTTGTCCGACTTTGGGGCGGATCTCGATCGAAAAACAGAGGTGACCTTCAGGCCCGAAATCGAACGAAACAATGGGATGCGCAATATATGGTGAACCCCAGTAATCGATGAAGAGATCTAATCCCCGCAAGTTGGTAAGATTGAAGACCCGCGTATCGTACCGCGGAGTAAAATCGGTAGCGGTTCGATAATCGAAATTGCGGATGTCGCGCACCGTAAGAAGGTCGCCCTGTATGTTAGCGGACGCCAGGCGACCAACGTCCGGCTGCCAAGCAGCATCCTGGGTTGGACGGAGTGTCAGCCACCAGCCCAGAATTCCCGCAAAAGTAATCAAAATCAGGATTCTTCCGCGAGAACCGCCGAACAGCGCGAGGACTACTGCAGCAGCGACCCAGCAGATCGCCGCAGCATTGCGCACCGGCGCTGAAGCCGGTAAATCAAAGTACAGGGCCCCGGCAGCCCAGGCGATGAGAGGGATTCCTATAATGAATAACAAACCGGCCAGAACCAGCCGCAATACGTGCAGAAACAAAGATTTCTTTTTCGGCTTCTTCTCTTCGATGGTAGCGTCAGTCGACATCAAGGTGCCGTGGACTCCGACGACTGAGACGATCACCGGAAAAGCTTCTTATGCAAATATTTTGGCCAAGGTATTCAGATGTATCCGTCAGAGCAACCCACCTACCTCAGGGGCACACTAGGGCTCACTCCCCAGACCTAGGTACGCTACTCCTTCCGAACCGCTCAGTAATCTCGGCATCTAAAACGGCGGTTCAGTGATTACCTCGGCGGGCAAGCGGTCGGGTTCGATGGTGCGTGGCACGGAGTGTCGAGCGAACTGGCGGTAATTAGTGACACTGTCACTCTGACTGTCTCAGCAGCGACCGCAGCCCTCATTGAGATT
>JAFAVN010000007.1 GCA_019242435.1 Verrucomicrobiota bacterium
CGACGCCATGGCGTGAGATGATCTTGAGTCCCGGGGCGGCATCCAAAACGCGTTTTGTGATCACTGCGGTACGGACCGTAATCGCGTCCGCATCTCCTGCGTTAGCCAGAATGGTTTCTTCCGAGAAATCGGTTAACACTTTGTAAGAGACGTCCTTTCGCGTAGCGAAAACTTCTAAACCCTCAGGGCGAAGCGGTTGGATGATAAGAATCCTTTTCATACGCTTTACTGTTAGATTTTTTTCCGCCGAAGCGGCAGCGGCTCAAGGTAAGCGCTCCCGAGAAGATCACCATCATACATGGCAAGACGCGATTCGGACTGTGGGTTCATAGGTTGACGCACAGGGGCAGTTAGCGGACAAGGTTTAGCTTTAGCGAGAAAAAAATATGCCCATCTTCTCTCCGTTTGGTCGGCTACGTCAGCGGCTCGAGGCCGGCGAGAAAATCATAAACGGCTTCTGCTCGGCTCCAAGTCCGGTCCTGGCTGAGTTCATTGCGCGGCAGGGCTTTGATTCCCTGACACTCGATCTGCAGCATGGCCTGATCGATTACCAGACCTCTTTAACGATGCTGCAAGCGATTGCCGGCGCTGGAATCCCCACTATTTGCCGGGTCCCTTGGAACGATCCGATCCCGGTGATGAAAGCGCTCGATGCGGGGTTCGAGGCAATCATCTGTCCCATGATAAACAGCCGCGAAGAAGCGGAAAAGTTCGGCTCATACGCCCGATACGCACCGAGAGGGGTGCGCTCATTTGGTCCCACCCGATCTCTAAATCTTTTCGGTCCCACCTATAGCGAAGTCGCTAATGACCAGATACTGACTTTCGCCATGATCGAAACCGAAACTGCCGTGAACAACCTTGAAGACATTTTAACCGTGCCTGAAATCGACGGCATCTACATTGGGCCCGCCGATTTAACTTTATCCATGGGCTTCACGCCCTCGATCCTGGTGACCGAACCGGCGGTGATTGACACGATCGAACACATCCGAGCGGCCACGAAACGGAAGAACAAATTTGTGGGAATCCACTGCAGCAGCGGAGCCGTGGTTGCAGAGATGCTAGCTAACGGCTTCGATATCGCTACCATCTCCACTGACATCCGCATCTTCGTTGCCGCCGTCCAGCAAGAATTAAAAGCCGCGCGCACCGGACAGAAGAAGGACCCAAAAGGTGACGCCTTGAGCTATTGAGTTCGGCCGGGAAAGGACTCGAGATCGCTCGTTGTTTTTCGCTCACGTTTCCGGCAGAGCGAGCAAAGCCGGCGTTTGGGCTGGAATAGGTGCTAAAGAATCCCAAGCGATCTTCTTGAAATGCCCCGTTTCTCCTGTCATAAGACACGCCAGCTATGACCAGGACCCCGCTTCAAGTCGAACTATAGAGTCGATGACCACCCTTCCCGCCAGAGTGATCGCAGTCGAAAAACGAGGTGACCAGCATCACGTTATTGTGCAGATCGGCGCGAAATATCGCGGCTCGTTTAATACTCTCGCTTTTGGAGAGATTAAACCCTACAGCGGCTTTCTGAAGGATGGCCGGTTGGATCTCATCTATTTTCGGGATCCTGGCTTAAACGTAGGGGATGAATTCCCGCTTTGGACCCTTCATCAACGGACTTCGAAGAAGCTTTGAGCTGTCCTCGAACTCGTCGTCTCGATCTATACCTCCGGAGCCGTTCTTTAATCCCCCGCCGGCGGAACTAGAGGTCTGTCCGAGATAACTCGCTTGTTCGCGAGCATGAGCGATGTCATCTGGAGATCGGTGTTTTCCGGCAATTCATCGCGACCCCACGTCACTTCATTGCAGCACTCCACTACTCCAACACTACTTCACCCCGTTCATACTTACCCTCCACAAATCCGGATGATGTTTTTTTGTCGTACTCAGGCTATGAGCTTCACACAAACTCCCCACAACTCAGTTCTCCTCCTCAAGTACTCTATCGCGGTTTTAGCCGCGGTTGTCGGCGGGTCTGCACGTGCGCAACCGGAAACGCCGATGATTAAGGAAATTAGCGTTCAACTCGTCTGTCCGCTGACCGGTCCTAATTCGAAAGTCCCCGGTCTAATGAAACGACTCGATATTTGCGGGGCCGATCTGGGAATCATGACGGAAGCCGACGGCCGAATTTTTTTCGCGTTTGGCGACACCTTTGGCTACCCGTGTTCAGGACCAGGCGGCCCCAATTGGCGCTCGAACACTCTCGGAGCCACGGCGGACCATAACCCGGGTAACGGGATCGCCTTGACGGAGTGGCTGACCAATCCCGACGGCAAAGCTAAAGCGATCATCCAAGGCGCCCATCAGCCGCCGTTTACGGGTACTGACGGCGAACAGACCAAAATCCCGACCTCTATGGTTACGGTAGGTGGCCGGATCTATTTGCACTATATGTCAGTCCACGGCTTCGCCGCCAAGGGTGGTGTCTGGGACTGCAATTATTCGCAATTCCTCTATTCCGATGACATGGGGAAAACCTGGACCTTGGCGACGGTAAAATTCGGAGACAACACCTCGAATTTTAACATGTTAGCGCTTACCGACGAGAATGGGTCGGGCAACGAATTTACCCGCTATGTCTATGCCATTGGGACACCCTGCGGCCGGTTTGGCGATGCAAAACTTGGCCGAGTCCTAAAGGAGAACGTGCTCGACCCTAGCGCATGGGAATATTACGTTGCTGGGCAGGACCCGGCCCACAGTTGGACCCCGAACCGCCTCGCGGCGTCGATGATAATCCCAGCGCCGATCGGCGAGGGTTCGATTTTGTGGGATCGATGGATGCACCGTTGGCTTTTCACTTATCTCAACGAGGACACGGCCCAGATTGAGCTTCGCGAAGCGGAGAATCCGTGGGGGCCATGGAGTGTGCCTATCGCCTTGGCGACTGCGCAACAGTTCCCACAGCTGTATGGCGCGTTTATGACCCCGTCGTTTCTTCGGGATTCGGGAAAATCGTTGTATTTCGTGATGTCAATGTTCGGCCCCTACCAAGCGTTCTTGATGAAAGCTGAACTGCAGACCTATCAATAGGTGCCAGCTACTCCGCTTTCCGCCCGCTTCGACTAGGTCTGAGCGAAAGCCCGGTCGATCGGGATCTTGTTGTGAGTGATCTATCTGTTGACCCGATCTGCCATCTATCTTTGCGTTCCTTGCGTTTTTTTGCGGCTATCCTGCCACTCCTCAAAACTCGGATCTACGCCGCGATAGAGATACCCGAATCGGCCCCCGGACGGCATGACCCCGTACAAATACACCGCTACCATTTTCTCGGTTACCACCAGTGAATGTTCATCACCGGCTTTAGTTTGCAACATGTCACCAGGGCCTAACTCGTATTCCAGGCCTTCACTGGTGGCAACGCCTCGACCTTCTACAATCACCCAAAATTCATTGGCATCATGAAAGTGGAGTTTAACAGTATCTCCGGCATTCAATGTGTTGATCCCATATTTTGAGATTTCGCTCCAGGTGGGGAATTTACCTTCTCGAGGATTTGTTTTCGGCATAGCTAGAGGAAAAGGTACCGTTCAGTTAAGGGAAAACTCACGCAAGGACGCAAAGGCGCAATGATCGGTTTGGCCTACAAAGACCCTTCGCAAAGCGACTCCTCCCAACTGGTTTCTCAAAGGCTTTGCTCTTTTTATTCTTAGCGTCTTTGCGACTTTGCGTGAGTTCTCAGTCATCTTAAAAAGTTCAGAGCCATACGAAGAGTATTCAGATTGTCACGGCCGGAGGAAGTCGGCTCAGCCGCATTTTCTATGCAGTCGAGAAAGTGACGGAAGCTTTTGTCAAAGCCCATGGTTGGGTCGCCGAATTCGCCGATCTTCACGCGTCCGTTCGGACTTGATAGATAAAGCGCATAGTTTCCATCGAATTCGTCCGCAAACAGGGTCGCCTCATCGAATTCAAATCGCCAGAACCCTCCCCAAGGAACTGGGGGTGCAGTTGTAACCAAGCTACCGGTATAGCTGAATGGAAAACGGGCCCCTTTGTCGCCCATTATAAACAGAGCTTCCAGCGCACCCCCCATCCGGTATGGACTTCGGCGCGGGTTCCATTCATGAATCCAGCCGGAAACGGCTTCCGCCCCAAACATAAAGCGGACCAGATCGAAATGGTGAATCGCCATTTCCAAGCTCATGGGGTGTAGCATGGTGTGTTGGTAAGGCTTACCGGGCCAGTCACACCAGAACTGACCGGCAACTGCTCGGATCGATCCAAGCTCGCCGATCCTAACTAATTTCTGCACGGTTTGCGGCCCAGGAAAGAATCGATAGTTTTGGTTCACCATCAGAATCCGATCTCTCTCCCGAGCCAGAACTACGAGCGATTCCGCATCATCGAGATCTACAGTGAACGGTTTCTCGACCAGAACATGGTAACCGTTGAGCAGAGCTACTCGAACGGCCGGGGCGTGTGCAGGGGAGGAAGCAGTCACTAACACCGCGTCGATCTCCAGATCCCTCATTTGCTCTATCGATCCAAACTGAGAAACACTCTTTTGTTCCTTTGGCCAGACCGGCTCCTGAGCAGTGCCGATCAAC
>JAFAVN010000465.1 GCA_019242435.1 Verrucomicrobiota bacterium
GAGGACACAGTGGCGCTTGACCGTTTCAAGCGCGGAGTGGATTCGGCGCTCGATATCGGTGCTCCTCGATTGCTGGTTTATTGCGCCACTAACATTCCGGCCGGTATGCAACCGGCTGAAGCCCGGGCCAGGGCCGCGCAGCGTGCCAGCCTTTACGCGGAGTTAGCCGGCCAGATAACCATCGGTTTAGAACCGATCGCTCGCACCACTTTGATGGGAACGCCAGCAGAAGCCTTTCAGATCGCCGAGGCCGCGGCCGCGCTGAACGTCGGGGTGGTCATGGACACGTTCCATTTTTATCGTGCCGGGGTTATCGATCTCCGTTCCTATCCAGTGGATAAATTCAGTTGGGTCCATGTGAATGACGCGGAGGACCTACCCATCGAACAATTGAAAGACGCGAATCGACTCCATCCCGGTCACGGGATCCTACCGCTGGAAAGTTATCTGCAAGCTCTCGTCGATGGGAAGTACGACGGGTTCCTGTCCGTTGAAATATTTCGTCCTGCATATTGGCGACAACCGGTTAGCCAAGTAGTCCGTGAAGCAAAAGAATCCGTCGAAAGACTAACCGCTAAAATAGGAGTTAGTTTATGAAGATCGGGTTTTATACCTCTACGTTAGGCGACCGTCCGATCAATGAAGTCATTGAATGGGCAAAGCAAGCTGGGTTTGATGGCATCGAGATCGACGTGAACCGTCATCTCGGCGCGCCCGGCTCGTTATCAGCGGTCGCCGAACGGGCGCGCCAGCTAAATTTGGAGGTTTCGTCCGTAACCTTATTCGGAAACCTGCTTCATCCGGACGTGGTCGAGCGAAAAAAAATCAGAGAACACGCTCAGATTATTGCCCAGGAAGGAGCTGACGTTGGAGTGCCTGCGCTGGTTTTGTTTCCAGGCAGAAACGAAACCGTTAACGACGAAGAAAATTACGCCGACATCGCCGATTTCCTGGACGAGTTGGCGACTGTCCGCAGCGACGGCAGGTTTCGAATCGCTCTGGAAAACTGGCCGGGGATGCACAAAAACTTTATCGCCACAACGCCCGAGGGCTGGCATAAGTTGTTTGGCCGCATCAAGTCTCCCCACGTCGGCATCGAATTCGATCCTTCGCATCTGCTCTGGCAGGGAATTGATCCGTTCGCGGCTGCAACAGAATTTCGCGATCGCATCTTTCTCCTGCACGGGAAAGATACCAAGCTATTTCCTGATCGGGTGCAATCGCTCGGCTACTGCGGTTCGTGGTGGGAATACCGCTTACCCGGCAGAGGCGAATTGAACTGGCAAGAGTTTCTTCACTTTGCCAGGACGAAATTAGACTTCCATGGATATGTCAGCATTGAGCATGAAGACCGAGATTACGCTTGGCCAAACGGCGATCTTAAAACGCGCAAGGAAGGTCTCGAGTACGGCTTAGCCGCGCTTCGTCGAGCTATGCTGGTTTGATGTCTCTAAAATCGGTATTCGGGAAGTCGACGGCGGCACCTCGCAACGTCAGCTCCCTCGTCGTGCTTGCGTCACGGGCCCCACGCTTAAGGATAAATCCGTATCGTTGGCCGAGATCGATCCGATGAGGCCCATTCCTTTCTGAATGGTAAACGACGCAGTTGCGCTAAGCCCTCGCTCGAGAGCTTGCAATCGATGATCGGTCCCGAATTGATAAGTCCAAACGTCGGTGAGTGAAATCCGGTGAGTACCTTCGGATAATTCCGGGAGCGGTAGGGCACGTTCCGGGTGCAACGTATCGAAAAAGCCCAGGGTCCTATTATCGATTACCACCAACCCATCGGCTGAAAATTGTTTGTTGGTCCGGAAAACAATAGAGCCGTTATGCTGGAGCCGGTCGGTCCAGCGTTGCTGGTAGTCTAACAGAGAATCCGGCCACCGGGAACGATCGATGCCGCCGGAGGTCGCCACATTCAAGGCGCGATAAAAGCCGGTGCCATAATACGGGGCAAAGCGGTCCCCTACCCCGGCAAAATAAGAAATGGCCGCGAGCAATACGCTTTTGCCATCGTCCGTCCGACCCAACTGATCGGCGGCCCAGGCATCAGCCATTGCTTCGTCTCGGCTGCCGAGTGCCAGATGGCCGTACTCGTGGACACGAAAAAAAAATGAGGCACCGGGGCTGATTCGGTCGATGGCGGCCGCTCGATCCAGGCATAGGAAAATGATGCCATGCGGATTGAAAAGGGACGGCTGAAAGGACATGCCGATTGTACCTTTGGTTTTCCGGCAATCGTACCGAACCGGGACCGATTTCAGGTCGGCGGGCGGGGACCATTGGGCCGCCACGGGACGCGCGACCAGGAAAAGGGTCAGCCAGAAAGTGAACCGGAACACGTGAATGAGCGGGACGGGAAAGGTGAGGAGTGATTGGTGATGGTGATTCGTAGGCGCTTGGCGGACTTTTTAGTTCAGTCGGCTTGGCCGCGCAAGCGTTGATGAAGACGATCAGGAGGATTCTTTTACGCCGGAGGCGCAATCGCATCCGAACGCCGGGCGCTTCTTCATGCCGTTGACGGCGTTCGCTCTCGTTCCGCTCGTTCGTGCCCGCTCCAACCTATTCTGATGCGAGAAATCGAATTAGCGCTATGCTTTCGGACTAAGAACGAGTTGTATACACGTGAAAGCACCTAGACCTAAGCAGTTCGGTTTTGAGATCTGGTTGCTCGGAGCGATCATGGTGCTTTGCTTGGGAATCGTCGGCGTTCGGCTTTGGTTCGTCCAGGTAAAGCTCAGCCATTATTATCGGAGCAAGATCCATAATAACAGCGAGGTGACGGTGCGATTACCGGCTGTGCGCGGCGAGATTAGGGACCGGAACGGCCTAACGCTGGTTACGAACCGAGTCATTTATAACGTCGATTTTTATTTCCCCGATCTGGTAACCGGTTACCGGGACAAATATGGCTACGTACCGACCAAGGAGGTTTTGCAAAAGGATGCCAGCGGGATGCTCCACAACCGGCGCCAACCCGATATCGTCCAGATCGTTGATCAGACCGTGATTCCCAGGCTGAAGCAGTTTGGTCTAGCCGAACCTTACAACACGGAGAGACTCGAGACCCAGTTCCGGAACCAATACCTGGTCCCGTTCACTTACCGCCAGGACCTGGATTTTCTGACATTCAGCGCATTTGCCGAACGGAATGGTCAGTTTCCCGGGTTACAAGTTAACTCCACGCCAATCCGCCAGTACCTGTACGGAGCGCTGGCAGCGCAAATTCTCGGTTACGTCGGCGCGCCAAAAGAAATCAGCCATCTCCCCGATCTGAAGGACTTCGACTATTACCAGCCGGATATCCAGGGCCGGACCAACCTGGAATATGCGCTGGACGATGTTCTTCGCGGAAAGCCAGGAAAACGAATCCTGAAAAAAAGCGCGAAAAACCAGATCGAAGGCGAGACCCAGGTCGTGCAACCTACACCGGGGTCGGATGTTTATCTGACGATCGACGCCAAGATCCAGTACGTGGTAGAGAGTCTGCTCCGGCTGGTGGGTCGTGGCGCCTGTGTGGTGGTCGATCCGAACAACGGGCAAGTTCTGGCGATGGCATCCGTACCATCTTTCGACCCGAACAAGTTCGTGCCGTCCATCTCGGCTCATGACTGGAGGGCGATTAAGAACGCGGAAGCAGATCCCTTAGTGGACCGGGCGACGAGCGCTTATGCTCCCGGGTCGACGTATAAAATAATCACCTCGTTAGCCGGCCTCACCAAAGGCTTGGCGAAGGCTCATTTCTCCTGCTACGGCGGGGTTTCTTATGGAGACACTTACATGCATTGCTGGGGGCACCACGGCCGCCAGGATTTAGTAGAAGCAATCAAGAACTCCTGTGACTCATATTTTTACCAATATGGCAACGCCGCCGGCATCCAAGCAATTGACCGGGTAGGCGAAGCATTAGGGCTGGGGCAACCGACCGGGATCGAGCTTACGGACGAAGACCCGGGCTTACTTCCGACTCCAGACTGGCTGGCATCAACCAAGACAGAGAAATGGACTCCGGGCCAGACCGCGAATACGTCGATCGGCCAGGGATACGTGCTAGCCAGCCCGATACAGATGGCGATGGTAGCGGCCACTATCGCCAATGGTGGTATCTGTTATCAACCAACCTTAGTTTACCAGATCAAAGGACCCGATGGAAAGATCGTCCCCCGACCGCCGCGTATCCGGACCGATTTGATTCATGACTTAGGCTTAACCGCGGACCAGATCGCCCTCATCCGTAAAGGGATGTACCAGGTGGTTAATGCCGATGATGGAACCGGAAAAAAGGGAGCGATTTCCGGAATCGAAGTAGCTGGCAAGACCGGGACCGCACAATTCTGGCGGAACGGCAAGAAAGACGACCATACCTGGTTCCTCGCTTTTGCACCGTTCGATCATCCGAAATACGCTTTAGCGGTGATGGTGGAGGGAGGTAAATCCGGTGGTGGAGTGGCTGCGCCGCTCGCTTCTGCCATTCTGGGAAAAATCTTCGCGCTGGATAAAGGATTCAATCCTACGCTGAAGCCGTTGCAGCCGGCCATAGGCAACCACAATATCGTGGACTCCATTAACTCGGCGCAAGCCGACCAGGTCCTGACCGCCTCGAGCACCAGCGACTCTTCCGACGATTCGTCGGGCGGATCAGCCGACGACTCGGAAGATCGTCATTCCTCGGATAACGAAGAACGCCACGTCGCTCGACGAAAAGTACAAGCCGAACCGGATATCCGCCCGGAGCCGGACAGCGAACATCGCGTGGCTCAAGCCCAGGAAAAGCGACACTCCATTTTCGATCTATTTCGGAGGCAACCTGCTCCCGCGGGATCACCTCAGCCGGCGAAAAAACATCACTTTTTATTCTTTTGATGTGCTTCGATGGGCGGGAGTGATGGAGTGATCGAGTAGTGGAGTAATGCTCTCAGCCGGGAGGTCCTCAGTAAAATCGTTGGATCTCGTACACCATCCGGCGCACATGGGCATAGGAGCTACGCGGTTTCAGGATTCGGTAACTCTTCCACGGGTCGCCCCAATGAAGGATCTGGATGGTGACGCGGCGGACACCCCACTGATTCATTTCCCCGCGGGTCGGGCAGTAGAGATCAATGGTGTTGCGTCCGGCAAGATCCCATCCGTAATCATCAACTACATAAGCCTGGCCGGTCGCCAGGATCACGAATTCAGTTCCGACCGGCCACCGTGACCAATCGGCAGCTGCACTGCGTATCGGTCCCGATTGCAAGGCCGTTCCATAAGCACTGGAGTTCGCATATCTCAAATGATCGCTTTCCCGATCATT
>JAFAVN010000355.1 GCA_019242435.1 Verrucomicrobiota bacterium
GTCACTAACGTGGGCGTAATACTCTCGCTCAATCGCGTATCGCCAAAGTATTGATGAAAGATCTCTTCGATCCGTTCGGTGCATTTGTTTGCCGCTCGTCTTTGGTCCGGGATCGGATCTCGGGTGCGGAAAATGTGATGTCCCCACTCATAGAAAAATTCCGCTATCTCACTAGCAGAAAGCAAAGGCCTGCTGGAACCGGAAACTTTCGGACGGTTGAGAGCTAAGGCCAGCATGCCACCCGCCGAGGTGCCAGCTATTAGATCGAAGAGATGGCAGATTGGTTGTTCCAATCGAGCCTCGATTTCGGCAAGGACGATGGCCGGAATAATCCCACGAATGCCACCCGAATCTATAGTGAGTATCTTTTTCATTCCAACCCTGTTAACGTCTGTCGAAATTTTCGGCGCGGAAAGCTAACTGAAGCCAGGAGATTGCCTATCCCATGAGAGGGATAAATAACCCGGTGCGAGAACCATTACGCGATCCCTCTTTAGGGAGTGGCGGACCCCCTTTACGGTGCGCTAACTGCCGACGGCCTTAATTGATCCAAAAGCTTCTGAAAGCGTGGGTCTTGGCGCAGCGGTTCCCAATAGGGCTCGCATTTTAGAGAGCCGTAGTGAAAGCCGAATGGCGTTTTCGCTAAAGACGACAAAATAGCAAAAGCCTGGTCGCGCTCGTCAGTCCAGGTGTAAACCGCCGCTAGATTTTTTTCGATGTACACACCGAACAGGGCATCCTTAGAAATCGGCAGCATTTCGACTGCCTGTCTGGCTTCTGAAATGGCGGTTTCTTTGTGATTCAGCAACGCGTCTACCACCGCCAGTTGGCTGATCAGCCTGGCATCTTGAGGCGCCTTCAAGACTCTGGCCCTTAGTTGTTCGCGAACCCCGATGAACTCGGAATTGAGGCCGGGCTTTTCCCCTCGAAGCCGAGACAGCAGAATGGAGTAACTTTTAACCGGAACCGGCCGACCTCCGTAGGCAAAGTGCAGCGCATCTCCCCCAGGGGCCAGTTTTTTGATAAGTTCTTCCGCTTGCACCCAATCTCGATCATGGAGCGCGAAATCGAGGCGAATCGAGAGCACGGCGGCATCCTCGGCGGCAGAGGGGGGGAGCGCTGCGAGCGTTGACCAGAATGCGCTATCATCGCCGGTCTTCATAAAGCCGGCATACGCGGCTTTTTCGAGCTTGATCATAGGTTGATCGGGTTGCAATTCGATGGTGCGATCCAAAGCTTCGGACTCTGCTTCGTACTGGCGCATACCATGAAGGGTGACGGCCAATTCGTGGAGCAAGACCGGATTGCGCGGATCATGGCCCACGGCCTCATTAAATTCCTGAATTGCTTTTTCGAACTGGCCTTGCCTCCGATCCATAAGGGCTTGCAGAAAGGTCGCCTCCGAATCGTTGGGCAACCCGCGCTTCGCGATGGCCAGCTGCTGCCGCGCCTGGTCGTAGTCGCGATAGCAGTGATAAAGGTGGCGCGCTTTGGCCAGGTGAGCCTCAGGCAGGTCAGGCTGCAAAGTCAGGGCGTTGTTGACCGCGGTATCACCCAGGGCGCGGCGCTCTGGTGTCTGATCCGATGTAAGGTACAGAAAGTCGTGGGCTTCCGCAGCGGCACAGTAGGCCAGCGTAAACTTTGGATCGATCAAAACTGACTGCTCCAGCAGAGCTAGCGCGTTTTTCATCGGTTGGTCTATGGATGCTGAAGTAACAGCCACTTTGGCCACTAGAATTAGCTTTTTAGCCCGAAGATAGAGGTCATAGGCTTCAAGATTCTCCGTTGGCTTTGCTTGGATGCTCTTCCGCTCTTCCGGAGAGAGGGTGGCGGTTAACTTAGTGGCAATGGTTTGAGCTACTTCGCTCTGAATCGCAAAGATATCAGTTAAATCGCGATCATAACTGTCTGCCCAAATGGTGGTGTCATTTAATGCATTAATGAGCTCAGCGCTTACGCGAACTCGGTTCCCGTTGCGACGCACAGTTCCTTCCAGCACATTTGCCACCGCCAGTGTGTCGGCAATTTGCCGAAGATCGCGTTTCGTCTCGGTACGATAGTGCATGACCGAGGTGCGACTGATCACCTTGAGTTGGGCGATCTTGGCCAGACTGTTGAGGATTTCATCCTGAACGCCGTCGGCGAAATAGCCGTCACTCTTGTTTTCACTGAGACTGTCAAAAGGGAGCACGGCGATGCTCTTTTCCGAAATCAGGGACCGCGCAGCTGTAGTGTTGGTTTTATCCGGCAGACCAGGACTTGTCCAAACGGCCAAACCCAGGATGATCCCGCCGAGCAGGAAAAGGATAATCGCCGGCCAGAGAATAAAATGCAATCTGCCCGGCTTTTGTCGGATCTGGGCTGTTCGCGCATCAAGGCGAAAACCGGTATACAAGGCTCCGGAAAACCCAGCCAGGAGCAATCCCGTAACCACCTTCATCGTCCAAATTGGCAGGTCGAGAGTAGGGGTCAGAATTGCCGCCACTCTGAGAGCGGTCCAAGCTCCAAGAATATAGCCGCCGGCTATGCGGTAGATCTGTCTGGAACGCAATTCGTGATAAAAGCTCGCTTCCCTGGCGGCGCCGAGCGGCAGAATAACCGCGTCGTGTTCTCCAGCTAACAATGCATGCACTCGGTTGGTCAATTCTCCTAACCGTCGCTCAGCCGGGTGCTCGGTTGCATCCAGCCACTGAACCGTATCCAAGAAATAACTCAGGCTCTGGTTTGGCAAAACGTCGCCGATCCGAAAAGGGATGACTGCCAAACCTGCAGAAAATGCCTTGGCCACTTCCCGTTCGACGTGATCGGAATCGTTCGCTGCCTCAGTAAAGACCAGAACGAACACTCGGCACGCTTCAAGGCCCTGCATGATTCCCTTTGTCCAATTCGTCCCCGGTTTTAGGTTACGCGGAGCGATCCAACAGTTGATTCCGGCAAACTCGAGATGCTTACAGATCGCATCCGCAGTCGCCCGATCCTTGTGAGAATGGCAAATAAAAACCTTTGGTGAAATCGATTCTTCCATCGCGAAATCAGGAGACAATTGGACGCCGGCTGCTTGCTCCAGCCGTTCGCTCTAGCTTCGGCGGTTCAGGCATTCGCGCGCCGCCCGGAGATATTCACCCGGTGGTAAGCGTCGGACGTGCGCCACCTCGACAATTGAATCTATTGTTCGGTATGGCAGGCGCTCTCAACTCTCGCTTCTCACGCACCTTAATAGTTCTCCCGCTTCGCCGCGTGCGCTTCGACTTCGTTCCGGGTCCGGTAGACTGCTCGAAGCTGCTTGGCTTGAAACAATGGAAGCTGGTCAGCGATATGCGGTGATCCCGGTCGGGACGCATTTCCATAGCTCAACAGCGCCTGGGCTTGAGCGCCGTTCTTGGTAAACTTTACCAGTTGAGCATAGGTGTCTCCATTAATCGCCAAATTTTGGTTGGCCACCGGCGCCGGGACGAAATAAAGCGCCCGGATGCCGCCGAAGGGATCGCCGCTTCCGCTAGCCGGCGAATTAGTTAAACCCGTAACGTTTTCGAATGTCTTATCGTGATCTACCAGGACGATTCGATTAACGTCACCAAACGGCATGTCCAGACGGCCGAATTGCGTCTCAATTTGTTTCGCCGCAGCTATCAAATAGCCGACGCTCCGCGCCGGGTCAGCCAGGCCGATTGGCGTGGTTAAAGGCTTTGCGTCAGACCACTCAGTGCGAAAGGCCGGATACTCCGGACCCCAGGTGACACTTCTCGGAGAGCTTGGGTCCGCCAGATAGGTTTCATACCATTTCTCGAACAGAAGAGCACCGGTATCGGACGCATCGCTGTTGCGGCTCCAACGTTCCAGCACATCGGCCGCCGCTCTAGCGCTTGGATCAGCAGAAACGCGGGCCGCAGAAAGTAGATCCGGCAGAACTCGATCCGCAAACAACATGTGGGTGGATTCCTTTCCGGTTAGCACTTCGTCCGTCGTAAATCGGCTTTTCGATTGCAAGAAGAGGGCGCCTGCCTGGGGTCGGAAGAACGTGCTGTCCGGCGCAATATAAGCGGGATAATCGCCCTGCAGAATCATCTGTGGAAAGGTCGCAAACCAAGGCGGTTCGTTAGAATTCGAAACATACCCGCCAGGGGGATCAATGGTCTTTGGCAATTGCCACCAGTCTAATGTCTGCGTCCAGAGAGCGGACGATGTGTCACCGGGCAGGATGCCCGCCCAATCCTCATAGGTACCGCCGGGTCGTACCGGTTGGCGGCCGCCGAACAGGTACATAATTTGTCCGTAACGATCCGCATAAATAACGTTAAAGAATGGCATCTGCAACTGGCTGTTCGCTAAAGCGAATTCGGACAGGTGACGGGAAAGCATCATTTCCCAATATTGTTTAATCATAGCGGGCGAATCCAACCCCGCTACCCGCAGCGCTAACGACTTGTTTCCTTGCTGGGCTACCACTGGACCTTGAACCGAATTCAGGACAGTGAATGTCTGAGTAGTATAAGATCCATCCGGTTGCCGAATCTTTATTTCATCGGTCCGTTGGTCGAATGCTCGAACTGCGCCGTCGAAGAGGTACCCTCCGTTGACCAATGTCAGCTCATAAAGATCGGCATTTTTGATGGAATTAACTGTGTGCGTCCATCCCATGTAATCGTTAAACCCGATCCCGATAAAGGGAGAACCCGGAAAAGTAACACCGGACGCATTCAACCAGGGCTGTTTCGGATCGCCGATGACGAGATTTGCTTCTACCCATTGGTAGACATCCAAGCCGGGAACAGGTTGGTTCACTCCCCAAGGCAAATGCGGGTTCCCCATCAAGATCGCATTCCCATCAGTCGTCCGTGACGGCGCTAAAGCCCAGGCATTCGATCCAATCCGGGTAGCTGGAGGTGCGGGTTTGATGGATTTCGCATTAGGATTCTTTTGCCAAGCCGCCAGTTCGTCCGGCAGACCAGAGGTCTCCGGTAAGAAAGTGAAATGGACGGTGTACTGCTCCATACCAAGCACATCTTGTGGTGTGAGTGGTAACATTTGACGGAATCGCGGATCGATGGATTGCGAGAATTTCTCGGCATATTCATTCATGCCGAAAACGAACGCCTGAAGGATCAATCGCTGAAACGAGCCGCCGGCCTGATACCATTGCGCGGCTCGCTGAGGAATTCCATAAGTCCGGATCCGGATATCATGTTCGACGTTCGCGTTCCGCGTTCCTGGACCGAAGTATTCTGCAGTGCGCCCGCGAGCTTCAGCGGTCTTCTGCAAAATCATTTCGGCATGACTCTCCATTTGCGCAAAGCCGAAACCTTTAACTGCGGTTAAGAGGTCCGGCCCATAGATGTGGGGAATGCCGTACTCATCCCAGATGATCTCGCCGCCTTTGTTGGCTACGAAATCGGCCGAAACTAACGGCAAGGCGGGCGCTGCCTGTTTCTGTCCGGCAACCGACCCGGCCAGCACGAGCCAGGAACCGGCGATACTTCCGAACAAAAAAGTCTTCACGGTTTTTCTGTACATCTTTGTTGCTCTCGATCGTTCGGACGCTGAATGGTCCAAGTGCGCGGCCGCCCATTCCCTAGTAACCAGGGATTCGAGTTGTATCTGTGCTTAATGCAGTCGCAGCAAATGAGTGTAATACGGCGACGGGCCTCGCGAATCCCTCAAATATTTGCGTGCCAGACGCCGCATCAATGACAGTATTCCTGAGCCGTTTTTCGATTCGGTTACGTCTCGGTTAAATATTCGTTGTCTGGCGACGGCCTCCGACGTTTCCTCAACAACTAACACAGAGCTAGTAGAACTTAGGGCGAATGTTGAATCCATATGAATAGGCAGAAGATTGTTTTAATATGTGCCCAAGATGGACTTTCCTCCTGGGTGCCGCCAGACTTCCATAAGACCAGAAATTCGCTGTCTCGGAAGAGATAGTTGCGAGGTGGGTTGGCGTTATTGAACCCTACCTCTTTGGAGGGGTGCAAGTTGTAGTTAGCACAGGAGAGACCTGTTACTTAAACGGGTTAATGCTCGACCCGACCTGCGCAACGACATCTCCCGTCACCACCGCGGACTTTTCCGACTCGGAAAACGCCCGGTTTTTATTGTCCGGCAGCCGTACAGGAACCAGGGGTGGCAGAAGGAATGGCGCTCAAAAACGCGTAGATCGCCTCGAGATCCT
>JAFAVN010000519.1 GCA_019242435.1 Verrucomicrobiota bacterium
CGGCTTTCTGTAACTGATCTGCCAAGTGTTCAACTTCCCGGCGAGAACCAAGATTGACGTCGCCCGGAAATGCATAGACTCCGAGCTGGGTCCCCAGCGCTTGTAATTTCTCGACGATGGCGTCTGGCGTTTGGCGTAGCACTTTCCCGGGCACATGTGCTGCCGCGATGATTATCCCGGCATTCCCGCAGATCTTGACAATCTCTGAGTCGCTGACGGAGTCGCTCGGGATAAGCTCTACGGCCGGATAACCGATCTCCTTCAACCGCTCTATACTTCGAGCAAAATTGGCGGACCCCGAAAGATAATCACGTACGGTATAAAGTTGGGCTGCTACTTGTGAAATTTTCATCGCTTAAGTTTCCTTCGATTTTTCTGGTATCCGACGTTTCTAGGATTGGCGCATTAGTTGCGCCATTTCTTCAAATAATGCCAGGTCCTGCAGAAAATCCGTGGGACCGGACTTGGTTAAACGTTTCTTCGTCACGTTTTCGTGGAACGCTTCCCATTCAGCCACGAAAGGATCGCCCCAGGCAGGATGCGAGACAACCTGCGTGACTCCGCCTCGATCGTTGCTCTCTGTGATGAACAGGCGAATCGGCAGGTTGCGTACGTAAGGGGTATCGTACTGGACACGAATTATCTTTTCCGCGCCATACACCTCCAGATGGGCATCGAAACGCGGGATACTATCGATCCCGGTTTCGAACTGGCACACGTAAGAGCCGTAATCGAAAGCGGCGCTAAGATAACGTCCATTGGCCCGCTGGGCTGCGAACAAGACCTTTTTCGGCATCCCTAACAACTCCCGCATCGCCGAAAGATCGTGGCTGCTCAATCCGAGCATTAACCGGTACGCTGTTTTCAAAGGTTCCGACGCATCGGACCCAATCGCCTCCTCAATGAGTTCGTCATCCCGCTGCTTAGTCTCTTTTAGGAGTCGTCGCGAGAAATTCTCATCTCGAATTACTCGTGAGGTCCGATTGATAATCAAGGAATTCGAACCGATAAAGTCGCGGACTCGAGCAAACTTGATCTTTCTCATCCTTCTGACAGCCGCACATGCATCCCCAAAAGCCGGTGCGTACCGACGCATATAACCCACCTGCACTAGTACCCCAGCTGCCTTTTGCGCCGCTGCGATCTGCTCGGCCTCTCGTCGATTAACCGACATCGGCTTTTCGACCAGCACGTGTTTCCTGGCGTTAATAGCGGCCAAAATCGCTTCCGCATGAAATGCGTTCGGATTAGCAATTAATACCACATCTACGTCCGATCGCTTTACTAGCTCTGCGTGGTTCGTCGTTAACGCGCTGACATTCCATTGTGCGCCGAGGGCTTCCAGGACTCTCTCGCTGATATCGCATAACCCCGTCACCTCATATAAGTGAGCCAATTGGTTAAGGCTCGGCCAATGCATAATCTGTGTCACCTCACCGCAGCCAACGATTCCTACCCTGATCCTCTGAGTCGAGCCATTGCGTGCCGCATTACGGTCAGACTTTTCTAACGCTCGCTTTGACATCATTACTTCTCTGCTGCTTCAACCTTTTACGGCTCCGGCCATAGCCCCGGACATCAGGAATCTTTGAATAAACAGGAACAGGATTAGCGTTGGTACCATTGCCAGAGTGGCAGATGCCATAAGACTACCCCAATCCGTTGAGTATTGTTGCATAAAGGATTGGATTCCAACCGGGATAGTCATACGACTTTCATCCCGGAGAAAGACACTAGAGATGAAGAATTCATTATATGAAAACAGAAATGAGAAGATTCCTACGGCCGCAATTCCAGGCGCCGCCAGAGGCAGAATGATTTGCGCAAAACTCCGCAGAGGAGAGCAACCATCTACCTTGGCGGCTTCATCCAAATCTCTCGGGATGCTGTCGAAATAAGACCGCAGCATCCAGGTGGAAAACGGCAACTGCGTAGTCGTATATACTAAAATGACTGGGATAAAGTTATTCACCATATCGAGCTGCCTGAAGAAAATAAACAGTGGAATGATCGCCAGGATCAGCGGAAACATTTGCACGATTAATAGCGCCTGGTTATAGCAGCGCAGACCGCGTACCCGAAAGCGTGACATGGCAAAACCAGCCAGCGCGGCCAACGCAATTCCTAGGCAAGTACTTCCTAGGGCCACTATTCCACTGTTCAACAGGAACGTCCAAAAACGCGTCCGCGTGTTGATGTAAAAATAATTGGCTAATGTGGGCTGGCTGGGAAGAATGTTTTGAGACGATAAGATGTCCTCCGTCGTACGAAATGAATTTACGGCGACGGTGATTATGGGGAAATCGGCAATAAACACAATCATCAAGCCGATTAGCAACAATAACCATTTGCGTCTGCGACTCATTGCAGAAATGACTCCGATTTTATGCGACCGATCGCTGCTGGCGTAACATTAATGTTGCCAGTATCATCAGGAAGACCAGCGTTAGAAGAGCAACGGCCGATCCCCGGCCGACATCGTTCCTGCCGAAGGTATAACGATAAGAAAGCAGAATCAGATTCTCCGTGGCATTCGACGGCCCCCCCTGGGTTAATAAGTAAGGTGTCTCGAAATCGTTAATGCTCCAGATTACCATCAATATCGCCTGTACAATCGAAATGTTCTTAAGGTGGGGCAAAGTGATATGCCAGAATAGCTGCCGGGAATTAGCGCCATCCAATTTGCCTGCTTCGTATAGAGTGCGATCGATCACCTGGAGGGCTGCCAGCAAGGTTAACATCATGAACGGGAAACTACGCCAGATCTTGATGACGATGACGGCCACCATTGCCCAACCGCTTTGGCTCAGAAAGTAAATCGGGCCGAGACCGAGTGTTTGCAGGATGATATTAGCGAGTCCACCCCGATCTGCTATGAGCCATTTCCAGCTCACGATGGAAACAATAGCAGGCACTATCCAGGGTATCAGAAGTGCAACCCGGCAGAAACCACGGCCGGGAAAATCCAAATTCAGAAGTAGCGCCAGGCCGAGGCCGATCAAATAACTAAAGAGAACATTAGACAGAGCAAAAACGGAGCTGAAATACAGGGAGTGGTAAAAATCTGTCGAATTAAACAGGTGTATATAGTTGTCCAATCCGACAAATGCTCCCCGGTTCAACAGGGTGCCTTTATGCAAGCTATATAAGACTCCGGTGATGAACGGGTAGAACTCGATAACGAAAATGAGGAAAACGGATGGCAGCAAAAGGAGGTAGGGCAGGTTCTGGGCAGACAGACCGGGCGCTTGGCGAAAAGATCGGACCTGCCCCTGGTAAGGCGAGGCTCCGGAGTAACTGAGCGATTTATCCAGGTCACTCGGTTTTTGGTAGCTCTTCATCTGCTATACACAGTGTTTTTGCCGAGCCGCTTCCCCATAAATCATAAAAAGTAAGTCCGGAGCCTCGCCCTACCGTGGCTGAGGAAACATCCGTCCAAACCTTACTCTTCCATAATGGAATTCACTCGATCGGAGGCTTCTTTGACAGAGGCGCTGACGTCTTTTCCTTGTAGAATATTTTGCATTAACGTCTGCATAACTCCCTCTCCTTCGATCTCGTTCAGCTTGGGAAAGATCTCAGTCGCATGGGTAGCGGTAGTTTTTCCCAGGGGTACATAGTTTTTGAGAATGAATTCGGTTTCCGCGTTCGACTGAAAATATGGGTCCACCGCAAACGATTTGCGCACCGGCAACTGAGTGACGTGTCCCTTTATCCAAAGGTCCTTCTCATGCTCCGACCACCATTGCAGGAAGGCTCTCGCCTCGGCCGGATGCCTGCCTTGTTTGTACAGCATGATGTTGTTGACCCAGAAAATCGTGCCTTTATCTCCGTGCGGTCCCACAAGCGGGGACAATATGCCTATTTTATCGCTGATTTTGGAGAGCCGGGTACCCAAGCCAGGAGCATGTAAGGTGATGGCTGCTTTCCCCTGAGTAAAAGCGCTGACCTCGTCTTCATCATGGTAGCCGGCGCTGGCAGGATACACTAACTGGTGATGCACAAGGTCAGCCAAGAACTGTAATGCTTCCAGATTCCGCGCTGACCCAATATCAGGCTTTCGATCCGCCGTAAATAAGCCGCCCCCATTATTCAGAATGAGTGTGTAGATGTAATGCGAACCCAACGTATCTCCGCATGCGACAACTCCATATTGATCGTTGTTCGGTTTAGTCAACGCCTGGGCGGCTGCCTTGAACTCATCCCACGTTGAGGGTGGTTTCACATTGGCCGCCTCGAAGAGGTCTTTCCGATAATACCAAACCCGAATATCGATTGCCCACGGTAAGGCGACGAAATGATTATCATATTTCAGAATATCGATCGTCCCTGGCAGGAAATCGTCCAGCTTACCGCTGCTTTTCCAATCGTTAATGAGGTCATCGATCGGCAGAATGGCTCCCTGGTCATAAAGTTGAACGGCTTGATAACCTGCTCCCGTGCTGATATCGGGCGCCGTTCCGGATCCGATCGCGGTGACAAAGGTCTGATACCAGTTGGTCCAGGGTACGGACCGATAAGTGACCGTAATGTCGGGATGTTCCTGGTTGAACTGCTCTACGAGAGCTTTACCCGCGTCGATATATTCGGGCGGGCCCCAGATCATATCCCAGAACTGCAGGTCGACATGATCTTTGGCCAACGTGGCGCCGGGTAGAAACCACATCGCCAGCGAGGCCACGATAACCAAGATAATTGTTCTAATCCGAGCGGGAGAAAGTAACGCAGTTTTCATCGAGTGGCAGGGGTAATAGAAGGAACGAAGCAAAGTGATCCGATCACAGGCAGGATGGATCACGTGATCGATCATGTAGAACGGCCGATTTCAATTGTCAAACAGAACCGGTGACCGTCGGATAAATCGAATCCTGTTCGTGCTCGTAATGAGGGTACTAGAGAGATTCGCGTAATTTTATACGCTAAGGAAGCGTCTTTCTGTATCTCGGCGCTCGCGGTATCACATAGGGTAATGTCTTTCCGGGGCCAGCTCAAAGCGGCCGCCACCCTGACCAGGGAAGATTTCGTGCAGCTTGGCAAGTGCCGGCGCCCCTCATAATCGGCTTGCTTTGCCTAGCAGGTCGCCTTCGTGCGGGTCTTTGACCGTTTCCCGAAGCAGCAGCCCTTTGAAGCTCATCGAGGAACTGCTTTCCGTCAGCGCGGCGTAGTTGGGGCTTGATGCAGAGCTGATCGAACTCTACCGCAAACGGCACCACGATCTGAGCATCAACAGACCATCAGGCGAAACGGAATCCGCCCGCTTTTGTTAGCTACTAAAAAGAAGAATGGATTTCCGTTGAGACAAGGCGTTCGAATAGCGTTTTAAAGGTGCCCGAAAGGATCCGCTCCGAAGCGTCTAGTCGCTCGGCTAGTAGAACCATTGATACCCTGGACCGGAATCGATCGTCTGGTGGTTCGGTGTGTCCGGGCCCGGCGCGATATAGTTCGCGGCCGACCTGGGAGTAGCCGTCATAGAGCATCCCGAGAGCGCTAGGAAGGCCGCTCCCCAAGCGATGCCTAACAGTCGCGACAATTCACTATGATTAACTAAACGAGCTCGGCATTGCAGCAGCATAGATAACTTTCTTTCCGATAGATACCTCATAGGATAAGCGCTTTATTCCACCCAGCTTTCTTGACAATAGAAACACGCAGTTCCTCGTTGGGAGTCAGAGAAACGGAGAGCCTCGCCGAAAATTAGTCCTCCCAGGGAACGATCGTGTAGTTCCACCCGCTGCCGCGTTCGACGAAGCGGTTGAAATCTTCGGGATCGACATCGCTGCTGAGTTCCCGGTCGCCTTCTGATCGAAACTTCCGGAGCATTTCCCAGGAGCCCGGAATTGCGACCATCGGGAAAGCGCTTTCGGTTAGGCAAGCGGCGATTCCGCATCCGATGGCCGTGTTACCTTTAAGGATACCGCGGACTGTAGGCGTCTGGACTGGGACAGGAGCAGCCGGTCGCGCCAGACGGCGTGTAACAATAAAGGCGAATGCATCAAATATCTTCATAAATGACTTTCTTTTATGATACATACCTGACACATCAGAGTTTAATTCCATCTTCCTGGGATGGTAATGCTGGAACGCGCGGAGGGAGGAAGGGATTTCAGAGTTTGCTCGATCTGCATTGAGGCTCGCGGCCATTCTATAAATCCGAATCGACTAACTACTCTCTTCAATACGACTTTGGGCTGAGCGACGATTTTCTGTCTGAAGAAGTCTGGGGGCTTCCCATTGGGGCCGAGGAATAATCATGTGGTTTGGTGAGTCAATACATTTGTGAACATCCTTGCACTTGGCTTTGGAAACTTTGGTGGCCCTGACGTATTAATGATCCTTCTCATCGTGCTGATTCTTTTCGGCGCCAAGAAATTACCAGATCTGGCTCGGGGCCTGGGACAAAGCATAAACGAGTTTAGAAAAGCGCGCGAAGACATAGACCAAGAACTCCATGAAGCAGGCGCCTCGCCAGCTTTTTCGAACAAGTCCAATAGCGAAGTGCGCAATGCCCCTCGATCTGAGAGTTAATTTTTGCCGACTTGGGGGATTCGTTAATGGACCGCCAACTTTTCTGGCGTCGATGGCGGTAATCATCGCCGTCTTCATCTTTCTCAGGGAGAACACGCTTCCTCAATTTTCCTTGTCGGACCGCGCAGATCAGCGACAGCCACATTGGCTTTAACAAAAAAGCTGATAGCAATGTCATTGGTACACTGCAGGAAGCAATTGGCAGAATCAAAGCTCCAGCTAAGAAACGGAC
>JAFAVN010000040.1 GCA_019242435.1 Verrucomicrobiota bacterium
TAAAAAAACCAACGTTGAGGCTGATCATTCGAAACGATCCTTAGGGTAGCGTCCAGGTTTTTGTGTGCGGGCCGATTTTATTTAATGCCTTTTTCCGCGGTCTGCATCGTATCACGCCTTTGTGCGCAAACGATTAACCAGCAAATCGTCCTGAATGATTTGATCTTTAATTTGCGTCAACTCATCAACATCCCAATTGCAACTTAAGTATCGGCCCTTGGCCCAATCAGCCTTGCCGGAGCAAAGCCAAACAGTGAACCCAGCCGGCAAATCAGGTTCGTCTATCAGGTTGGCGTGAAGGCGGTCTGGCATGTTCTTCGCCAAGGCGGTGGGAACCCCTCCTGGGTGGATGGCGAAGCATTTGACGCCGTCTTCGCCATGATCAACCTCGACGAATTCGCAAAGACGATTGATCGCGTGCTTGGACGTCTGATAGTCCGACGCAGTGGGTGTCACGAATTGAGCGCCAACGGACGAAATAAGGATCAAATGACCACCGGTTGACCCCCTGGAAGAATGCTTCTTTGCCGAGTCGATAAGATAAGAGATAGTATACCGAATCAGGTAATAGGTGCCTTTCAGATTGACCTCCCAAGTTTTCCACCAGCTGGCCGGATCAGATTCACCAATCTTCTTCCATTGATCGAGATAACCGGCGTTCGAATCCACCACGTCTATGCCACCAAATTTGGTCACACAATCTGTGATCGACGCCTTGACCTCCTCTTCATCCGTCACGTCGCAGACCATATATTCGGACTGCGTCTCTGGATTCGCCTTGCTCACCAGTGCTTTCGTTTCCTCGAGTGCTTTTTCTGATCTTGCCGTGGTATAGATCGCTCTGGCACCCGCTTGAGCAAAAGCCACCGCGGTAGCGCGACCAATTCCCTGTGACGCACCAGCGATAAAAACGATCTTACTCGATGCACTTCCTTTCAGTGTAGTCTCGGGATCGATTGCCGGATATCGCGAGTGATGAGCTTTGATATTCAGAAACTGGGTTTGAATGGAAGACATGAGATTCCTTATCTGAAGGTGGAGTTTGCTCTCCGGCCTGTGGGCTCATGGAAAGGTGGGCAAACTTAATCGCACGTGGCGAGGGTTCAAACTTTCGGCAGCTGGGCACCAGGAAAAGTGCAGTTTCTTGGTGATTATCTTAAATCCCGGGCCCGAGAAGCTTCTGGAGGATACCAAAGCTCTCCTCAATTTTGATCCTGAATTTGATCGCCAATTTGTCTCGGGTTCGCATCGGGATGAGAAGGGGCGGGGTTCGCCGGGCGATAGGCGCGGACTGGATTGGGCTGCGGCCTGTGACTCTTAATCTTTGGGTTGTAGGTTCGATTCCTACACGCTGAATGATTCAACGCCGAGGTCTGCAGATAGAAGTACTCGGGCATCTCTCCTGTCGGGCGCTATGGCAGAAGAAAAGCGTGTGGGATACCCGTGTCTAGCGTGGCGAGCTTGGCTTTATGAGCATTGGCCAAGGAGAGGAGGTGGGCGTCTGTCGATCGGCCCGCAGATTGACACCAGGAGGGCCAGGTTGTGGATTGGATAGTATCTGTTAGGAATGCATGGACTGTACCAAGAGAATCGATCATTCCGGCCAGAACTTCCGCTGCCTCAGAAGGCGCTAGCCGGCCAGCAGTTCGTTGGACCGAAACTCGGACAAAACCAAGCTGGGGGATCGCGGATGTTAGTAGCGTTGTATCCCGCAGCCGTATCGCAGTGGCAATCCATTTTACCGTTCTGTCGTGGTCGACGTGATCCTCCCACCCCCACGCCACCAGCAGATTTACGTCCAAGAGATATCTCATGGAAAATCAGCAAGCATCTCGCGAACGGATTCTGTCGATAACGGAGGAAGTCCCGGACTAGCAGCAAAGATTTTTGCTCCGGTGTACTTGCAGCGGGTACGCTGTACCCTCCCTGATCTCGTGTCGCCGGCACCGGTTGCTCTGCGGCGCAGATAGTCCGAGAGCGTCAACTTTTCCCGTCTAGCCAACGACCGAATTAAGCGTGCCTCATCATCGCTCACTCTGAAGCTCATGGTCTTCATTATTGTAATACGGTATTACATCATCCGAATTCCGCAACCAAGGACCGACCAGAAAGCGGTAATTCGCATTGACTGATCCTGATCCTCATCTTCTCAAATCCGCTGCCGCTTATCTTCGGGGGATCGCCCACCGACCCGACGCGGGCCGACGCCACCGCAAATAGCCGAAGATCGACGCCTTAAGGCAATACCAGGAAGAGATATATCTCACTCAAAACCCTAACTTATTCAGCCTATCTTGGTTGATAATTGGTCCCGTGCAGACGCGCAGCAACGCACGGGACATCGGGAATGCCGAGCGATCTGGACGAGCCGCTTTGTAGGTTGACAACTCTAGGCCTTTAACCAGCGGCCCCGGGAAAAATCCAGCGCGTCGCCCCGCTGTCCGATGCAGTTCGTGAGGATCCCAATGTCAACAGCAGTCGCTGGCTCCGTCTCGGCAGCCGCCTGCTTGTCGCCGACAAAATTAGCAGCCTATAAAGCGGCTCCCCTCCAGCGCGTCCGGCATTCCCGCGCATTCTGGTTGCGTTCGCGGTGTTCCCGCGCATTCCCGGCGCGCTCCGGCGTTCCCGACGTTCCCCTAGGTTTTCGACTAGCCGTTGTGTTCCCGAAGCTCCCGTTCCGTTTTCCGCGCGTTTAGGAGGCTGTGTTCACCGCGGTTGCGCTTGTTCCCGCCCGGGCTCCGCAGGAATCTCGGATCACCAGTTTGCAGTCCAGCAGGATATCTCGCGTTGGCATCTCGGGCGTGTTGATACGCTCCAGCATTGCATTCACGGCGGTGATACCAATTTCCCGGCACGGCTGATGAACGGTAGTTAGCGGCACAGGAAGCAGGCTGGCATACTCGACATCATCAATCCCCACGATCCGCACATCCTCCGGGATCCGGTATTTCAACCTGATCAGCGTATGCATGGCGTGGCCGGCAGTCCGATCGTTGGCGCCGATGATCGCATCGGGTCTTAGCGTTTCCATCATCCGCTGAATCTCGCTCTCGTCCGCGTTGATCAACATCTGAACCAATCCCGGTTCAACCGGCATACCGGAAACAAAGAGGGCCTCGCGATAACCGGCAATTCGCGCGCCAATAGTTGAGGCCGCGTTGGTGTAAGCAAGGAAGACAATCCGCTGGCAACCCAGTCTGATCAGGTGTTCTGCCACCATATATCCAGCGCGGCGATGATCGATGCCAACCAAGTCATGCCGGCTTCGGTTAGGGTAAGGGAGATAACAACGATCGAGTAAAATAAGGGGCATCCGGACTCTTTCGACAGCAGCGATGACTCGCTGGTTTGCATAATCGCTTTCAGCAATCCGCTCCAAGGGTGCGAAGAAAAGACCAGCAACCTTCTTGTTAATATATTGTTGGCAGAGCTGCCAGGCTTGTTCCGCTTTGGTTTGCGGATCCGCTGTGAGGTTGCCCCAGAGAAGGGCATGCTTTGACGCACCCGGTGCCTCGGACATGCCCCGACAAATCGGGCCAAAGATCTCGGTATCCGCCATGTTTGGAACCAGAAGACCAAACATGAGCCCGCTATCCTCGGCCGGCGCGGTCGCTACGTAAGACCCGGAGCCTGCTCGGGTTTGAATAAGGCCGGAGAGTTTCAACTCACGAAGCGCTCGTCCGACGGTGATCCGTGAAGTCTGGAATCGCTTCAGCAGAGCAGTTTCGCTGGGTAATTTCTGGCCCGCGCGATACCGTCCCGAGAGAATATCCCCTTTGATGGTATCGAATACCTGGCGATATTTCGGAACAGAAAGCTCAGTTCTCGGGGGGCTCATTTTTGAAAGTTGATATTACAAGTTAAGGACTTGATAATTAATACCTTATATCAAAAAATCCCTGCTTTCTGGAACAAATTTGTGAACCTTTAGCTGCAATCAGCGTCGAACCTGTTATGGATAGAGTTAACTTAATTAAAAAGGAAACATGACTTAGAACACGCAATCCAGTCG
>JAFAVN010000088.1 GCA_019242435.1 Verrucomicrobiota bacterium
CGATCGCTGATAGTCCGTTTACTCTCTGGAAATAAAGGCTAAAGATAAAAATAAGACCGTAAAATGCGACGTTTACCAGGAACCCAATAAGTGTGGTGACGGAAAACAGGCGATGCCGAAACAAGGACAGCGGCAGCATGGGATCCCGGGCGTAATGTTCACGAAGAATCAACAAGACCAGCAGAACGACGGACGCGATCAGCCCACCGAGAATCCAGTGATTCGTCCAACCAAGCGCTCCCCCGCCAATGATGGCGCCTGCTAAGCTACCGAGGGTAGCGACCGCAATCACCTGACCTGGTAAATCCAGATCTCGACTGAGCCTTTTCGGCGTATCAACTGCGTAACGTGAGGTCAGCCAGAGACCGGTCAGACCAATGGGTAAGTTCACCAGAAAAATGCTTCGCCAGCCGGCGATCGCAATCAGCGCGCCCCCGGCCAGCGGGCCGAAGGTTAAGGCAACACTCGCTCCGGCCGCCCAAAAACCAATTGCTCGACTCCGCTCTTTTTCGTTGGGGTAAGCACGATTGAGAAGAGCGAGTGAATTCGGGACTAGAATGGCTGCTCCAATCCCTTGCAAGGCTCTGGCCGCAATCAGCATTCCGATCGAGGGAGCAAGTGCGCAAACCAACGAGGCAAATGTGAAGATGCCGAACCCCGCAATGAAAACTTTCTTTGCACCGATCCGATCCCCCAGTGCTCCAGCTGTCAAGATGATGGCGGCAAACATGATTGTGTAAGCGCTCACCACCCATTGCAACACAGCAATACCGCCTCCGATCGACCGGCCAATGCTGTCTAGGGCAGTGTTTACAATGGTTACATCCAACTGCACGACGCAAAACCCCAGACTCATGGCGGCTAGAGTCAAAGCCTTCGATAAACGGGACGTGACATCAGGCGTAGACTGGCTCCGATTTCTCATCGATTCCGATTCCAGGGTTGGCGGCCTCCGGTTCATATCTCACATTCGGTTCAAGACGTAGCCGGCGCAACGATGGATAGTTCAAGATAGGTTGAACTATGATGGGCAACTTCGACATCATTCCAGGCACTTAAGGAGCTTTTTGTGCCGAGGGTCAGTCCGCCTCCGCCGAGATGGATGCGTTGCGGCGGGATTGATGACGCTTTTTGTCCCGGACAACCTTTGAGGACCTTTTCTATACTCAAAAGGAGATTTTAGTTAGGAGTATTTTGTCCCAAAGGCCCGCCTCCGTCCGCCGCGGGGACAGGTTGCGGCCGGGACTTGACGATTCTTTTGTCCCGAAGGGACAAATTCCCGCGCCCGCTCAGACAATCACCCGCCTCCTTGATAGGCGCCGCTAGCCAAATACTTTTTTCGCGCTCGAAACGTAATTCGTTCGCGTCCATTCGCCGTTCAATTTTAAGACTCGGTTCGCCGTTTGCATCTTTCGCCTCGATTCGCCGGCCTGTTTCCTCATTGTCACTTGCATTTCGTTCGATCGAGTCGAGTCTAGTGGTCCGATTGGTCTAGTTGACAGGACGGTGAATCGTCAGGTGGGGTTTCCCTCAGTGGTGATTTGAAACCCGGTTCTCGGGAACGGCACTGTAGCGGACGTCGTTTTTTTATGAAATTGTTTGTTGGAAATTTGCCCTTTTCCACCGTGGAAGAGGATTTACGTGATTTGTTTGCCGCACATGGAACGGTATCTGATGTCTACTTGGCAACGGATCGGATGTCTGGCCGCTCTCGCGGTTTTGCCTTCGTGACCATGGGTAGTCGAGCGGAAGGTGAAGCCGCCATTAACGCCCTCGAAGGACACTCGCTAGATGGGCGGAATCTGACGGTCAACGAGGCGCGGCCCAAAACGGACCGGCCGGAGCGGTCGGAGCGATCCTTTTCTCGGCGTCGCTAATCCGGTGCACGCAATGTGCTCGGAATAGCGAATTCGTGTTCCGAGCACCAAGCATCGCTGGCCATTTCCGGTGATTTGAAGGTCAGCAGATGCTTTTAGAAGTTTGACGGCGGGATTACCAATTTCGCCGGTTATTGCTGGCAGGAGGCAAAAAATCTAGCGCCAGCCGAATTCAGGAGGAGAATGGTGGAAGCGAGTTCCTCTGCACAACAAGGTTTCTATGCCAGCTAGCGATTATATTGTCACCGAAGGTAAAATTGTAACGGTCCTGCCCGGGACCATGTTCCGGGTGGAGCTGGATAATAAACATCTGGTACTCGCCCATATCTCCGGCAAAATGCGGAAACGGTTCATTCGGCTAACCGCTGGAGATAGAGTCAAGCTTGAAATGTCGCCGTACGATCTGGACAAGGCGCGGATCGTCTATCGGCTTGGGTAGTCTGCATCGCTCAGAAATGCGGGTGCCTTTCTGAGCGATGCAGGCTCAGACGAAAGAGGCTTATGGCCAAAATCAGCGCTGGTTTGCTGATGTATCGGCGGCCCGGCGAAAGGCCGGTAGAAGTCTTTCTCGTACATCCGGGGGGACCATTCTGGAAAAACAAAGACGACGGCGCCTGGACGATTCCAAAAGGCGAAGTGGATCCGGGAGAAGCTTTATTAGCGGCTGCTATTCGCGAATTCCAGGAAGAGACCGGGTTCACTGCCACTGAGCCATTTGTTTCTCTGGGGGAGATCCGGCACAAATCAGGAAAAAGGATCCATGCCTGGGCGTTCGCGGGCGACCAGGATCCGGCTCGTCTTCAGAGCAACACCTTTGAGGTTGAGTGGCCGCCAAAGTCAGGGCGGCAACAGCAATTTCCTGAGATTGATCGGGGGGCCTTTTTTGGGCTCAAGGTAGCGCACGAGAAAATCTTGGCTTCGGAAAGACCGCTTCTGGATCGCCTGGAGGTACTGATCGGCGATTAGGAACCGCTACGCGTTCGGCGTTTGGCGTTGAATCACATTGATAGGTCACAACGCCCATAGGTCGTTTTTAGTCCGATTTGCTTTCCGCAGAATGTTCTTTTAAAAGAGTGCTGCGTAATCTGAGTAATCTGCGGATATAAATCTCATGTCCACGCTGATCGCGGAATCCACTTTGATTAATTTTGCCATCGTGGCGCTGCTGGTGACCCTAGTGCCTGGGCCGGCGTTTGTTACCATCCTCTCGACAGCTTTGCGGCGCGGGTTCCGTTCGGCCCTTTACGCCAACCTCGGCCTGGTAACGGGCGACGCTTTCTATTTCTTATTAACGGCCGCAGGTCTTGGTTCACTGCTGGCGGCGTCGTACTGGGCATTCACGGCCGTCAAAATAGTGGGTATCCTCTATTTGGCTTACCTCGGATTGCGATCTTTGGTGTATCCGGACAACTCCCTGGTGGACACTGCCCTGCCTACCAGCAATGGACGACGAGCCTTTTTTACCGCGTTCTCTGTTCAATTGGCTAATCCTAAACTCTTGCTCTTTTTAGCGGCGCTCGTCCCGCAATTCATCGATCCGGCGCGACCGGCACCGGCCCAGTTTGTGATCCTTGGCAGCATTTTCATGCTTTCTGATGCCGTTCTTTATTCGTTACTGGCGATCTTCGCGGCACGGGCTCGAACCCTGTTATCCAGTCCGAGGGCAGCACGATTAACCAATCGAATCAGCGGCGCTGCCATGTTAGGCGCTGCCGTGCGGATCGGAACGGAACGGTGATTGAAGAAGGGACACAGACCGCGTCCTCCAATCCGCCGACATAAGCGTGAACGTGTTTGCGCTTGTTGGGGAACTCGATTGTCCCGGAGGGACGACTGATCGTAGCCTGGCACAAAGTGCCTGGGAGAGATGCATCCATGAATCCGTCCCGTTAGGGTACGGTTTGAAAGTAGCGCCGCTGAGCCACTAACCTCACTGCGATTTATGTGATGGAGGCCGATGTGTTGTGCAGCCGCCGATCACACCGCTCCCTACGGGGCGGATTCCCCATGGTCACCTCCCCAGGCACTTCGTGCCAGGCTACGATCGATTTGTCGCTCCGCGACGGAGAGTATCAGCTCACCTCTGTAATCAAGCTAACGCTTATGCTGATCCGTCTGGTCAGACGCAATTCGAACAAGCCGCAGTACTTCACCACTCCGTTACTCCAACCCTCCACTACTCCATCACCTCAAGGACGAGGACGACGAACGGAGATACCCGAAACCCGGAACTGCTCACGGGAAAACTCTAGCGCACTGTATCAGTTATATCCCAAGCGCGGCCGGAGCTATTTCTGGCTCAGGCAAGGAGAGCGAAGGAGGAGCCTATCCGCTGCGACACGTGACGACTGAGCGACGCGGCATGATTCAAAAAGAGCCCCGCCCCAAGGGTTGAGGCGGCGCGGGCCTATTGGCCGGTGTTGCTCGTCGGTCCCGTGGGGCTCAAGCTATCTTCTCTCCTCGCATCTTGCCACCGGGCCCGCGGCACCTCCAACCGCGCTTGGGATATAGCTGATACAGGACACTAGCTCGGCTACGGCAAGCCCCATCGGCTCTTGAGCCGCAGATATTCACTCATCGGTAGTTGGACAATCAGCGGATTGGCTTTGCCATCGATCCAATGCAGGATAGTGGTCAGATCGTTCAAGGGAACCGCGGTACAGCCGGCCGTCGCGGAGTAACGTTTGTCCCAGACGTGCAGGAAAATACAGGAGCCTCGGCCGGCAATGGCGCCCGGGTTATGCTCAATCATAATCCCGAACCGGTAACGGCCGCCAACCCGTAACATTGACTCAGAGCTCGCCCAGTCTGGATTTGAAATCGAGCTTCGATCGACGATCTGATTGTAATATTTCGAGTTCGGATCGTCGATTGCCTCTGTGCTTGAGGTGACCTGCCGGTAAGGTAACCGAAGAAAGCCTGCTTGTTCTGAATTAGCGGTTCCAAAAACCGAGGTTAACCGAAAGATGCCGGCCGGCGATTTTAAGTCCCCTTCCCGCTTTCGCGGCTCTCCCGGGGCTCCGGTCCCGTGCAACCCGATACCCCAGGCAAAGCCTCGCTGCCCAATAATCGCGGGAATTGGCCCGCGAACCGTTCGCCAGGGAGTTGTCCCGCCAGTTGGGCGCTCATACAGACGAACGGTGGCATTTGGAGTCTCCCAGTCCGGGGCAGTTACCAGGATCAAT
>JAFAVN010000343.1 GCA_019242435.1 Verrucomicrobiota bacterium
GGTAGCTGACCATAACTAGTCGCCTGCCGCGACCTGGTGGGCGAACCTCCAGGCGGTTTAATGTCGCCGCGCCAGCAAGCGTTTTTACCCCGTGATCGCCCAGCCCCCAAGCCGCAGTCAGTGAAACAACGATGCTTGCCACCGTCCCCAGTACCAGATTTCCGGAGTACGCCTGGAGGCCGACCATGACGTGGCCCAAGGTCACCGGTTGCGTGCCCCAATAATTGGAGAATCGAAGCCGGACTTTGTTACTCCACAAATCAGGCTTAATGATCATCCGCAAAGTCTGATTGTTGGCGCCCACTGTCGGGTTTGGGAACGCGAAGTTTACCAGGGCAGGAGTCGAGCTCCCCGGAAATACATCCTGCGGGGCCGTTGTCCAACTGGCCGCCCACTTCCAACCAGCTTGATGGGCTTGGGTAGAGAGAGGGCTGGTGATAGTGATAATGCCGAAGAGAGCAACCTGCCGCCAGCAGACTAGTTCCAATTCACCTTCCTGCGCGCTTCACGTTCTCCCAAACGTGTCATTCCCTGACGCCCGACCTCCGGGCATGCCCCGAGAATAATATTCATGTTATGTCCTTACCTAATAACAACTATTCCTTCCTGACAGGAGACCGAATGGTCCTTAGGATACCGCGCACCTCCGTATCAAAGTAGTTACCCTCTGTCAATCCAAATCGCGTGGAAAGAAGGCATCAAGTGACTGCTTGATCGGTAAACCGTCTAACCCAAAGGAGCCGGACCAAGGGAGGTCGGGCTTGCCAGTACTGGCTAATGCGAGGCACTGTCGTTGAAAAAACTGGCTTCTCCCTTGCCAATCGCCGTAGCCATCACCCCCAGAATCTCCTCGTGCATTTCCGCGTCACGCGGGTTCGTGTCGTAGAACCTTTCGTACGTCGTAAACACTCCGTTGATGAATTCGCCCCACCAGGGATCATTCATGGGATTGCAATAGCCGTTCAATTCAGACAGCAGAAGCTGTGGCGATTTATTAGTCATGGACCCTTGCCTGATGTAGACCAGCATCTGGCTGAGCGCTCTTTGAAACGCAGGTATGTCCTGCTTGGCTTGCTTAAGTACGTTAAACGTCCTGACCACATTTTCCTGGACTGCGGCCTGTATTTCATCGGCCAGTTCCCTGGGAACACGCCTCGGGGACTGAGCGGGAGCAGTCCCAACCACGAGCATCAGTAAAACTGGCAAAAGGCTTTTCACAAATGGGAAAACTTCGAAACCTACGCACCGAATTAACATTCGCAAGATTGAGCGGCACGCTGATACCGCTCTGCCAAGTGGCGCCTGGCCAGGGATCTGACTTGCCCAGACATTAGCAAAGCCGATAGATCCACTAGGACTACCACGATCGAATTCCACCTACAGAAACTTCAGGCAATCTGCCTGCATAAAAAAAAGAATCTCCACATAAAAGAAGAATGAAGACCCTAATTCTCGCCGTTTGCGTTCTGGGATCGCTTGCCGCAACTTCACTCACGGTGAAAGCGGATGAAGATCGTCGCGATCATGATTGGAATGACGAATACTGGCACCATCACGACACCGGATATTGGCATGGTCACCGAGGGCATTGGGAAAACCACCATCATAGGCACGAATTCATCCAGGTAGGCCCAGTGACCATAGAACAACACTAGAACTCGCTAGCTGCGAAATTCTTCGCACGAGTCGGCCAGTAAGGCACCCGAGCCGCCGCCCGGGTGCCCCTTTGCTTTTCTCGCCAGGGAACTTGTAATGCCTTCCTCTTTTTTCCAGTCATATTATGTCAGCTTGACTAGCCTCGTGCTGGTTTATCCACTCCTTAGCCGCTCTAAGCGCTGGAAGGCGAGTCGTGATAGAAATGGGAACGAATCACTTGTCCTCCGATCTTCATGACATAGTAGCAATAGCCTTCAGGATCCTCAAAGAGTCTGATCTCGTGGCTTAAGTATTCAAATGTGGCTTCTGTTCGCTTAGAACAACTTTAGTCATCATCTCTCAGATTCGATCGCTGACTCACTGTGGGATGTTCCTTTGAAAGAAAATACTCCTGCCGCGATCCCGCTTTCATCTCTTCGATGGTGTAGCCGACACGGCCAGGGTAGAACATCTCTACGGGTTGGCTTTCTTTTGTCATGTAACTGACGGCGAAGTCAATGAAGCTGCGCACGCGCGTCGGCAACAAGCGGGCTCCGGCATAGACGACGTGGACTGGTAAGTCTTGCAGGTTCCACTGCGGCAAGACGCGCACTAGTCGTCCGCAACGCAGGTCTTCCCGAATCAAAAACTCCGGAAGCACGGATACTCCGAGGCCGGCTCGCACCGCTTCACGTACACTCGTCACACCTTCAGAAATTAGCACTGGCGAAAGCTGAAGCGTCTGGTCGGCGCGGTTGCGGGCGGAGAGTTTTAGTTCCTTTGCGTTCCAAAATTGAAAACCGGCAATCGCGATCCAGGGCCACGATTTCAGGTCGGCGGGTACTCTCACTGGGGTACGCTCTTTGAACAAGGAAGGCGAAGCCGCCAGCTCGAGAGCGATCTTTCCGGCCGGCCGGGCGATCACGCTTTCGTCCATGATCTTTCCGGGCAGGATTGCGACATCGCAGCCCTCCTGAATCAGCCGCAAGGGGCGGCTGCTAAGGCTAAGCTCCGCGGTGACCGTCGGGTTGGTCTGCAAGAAACGGCTGACCAGGCGAGTGACGATGGATTGTCCCAAGTCAATAGTCGCAAACAAACGCAAATGGCCGCTTAACGTCGTTTGGCCCTCTCGCAGGCGCTGCTCAGCCTCTTGCGCATGAGCCAGCATGGTCTGCGCATCCGTTAGCAAACGGTGTCCCGCTTCCGTAAGGCTCATCCGGTGCGTATCGCGCCGCAAGAGCGCCACACCACACTGTTCCTCCAATAGGCGAAGATGCCGGCTTAAAGTCGGCTGAGGACTCTTCAAGCGGCGCGCCGCAGCGGAAATACTGCCGCACTCCACTATGCAAACGAATGAACGGAGGAGCGAGAGGTCATCAAATGCCGTCATCCACTTCGTGAATAGCTGTTATGCAAAGCCGATGGCTACACAAATATGACGATGATGCCACCGTCCTGAAAAGCAAATCTTTCATGGATACAACTGAAGAACCTGTCGCTGTCGTCACTGGCGCTTCTAGCGGAATCGGCCTGGGCGTGACCAAAGCACTCCTCGAACGCGGCTGGCGCGTGGTGGGCACCTCCCGCACGATCAGCAACTCGAAGGACCTTACGCCTTCGCCTGGTCTCGTTCTCGTGGATGGAGACGTAAGCAAGAAGGAAACCGCCATCAAAGTGGCAGACGCGGCAATCAAGCATTTCGGCCGTATTGATCTGCTGGTGAACAATGCCGGAATCTATATGCCGAAAGCGTTCACCGCTTACACCGAAGAAGACTATAACCTCGTGATGAATACCAACGTCGCTAGCTTCTTCTACATGACGCAGCACGTGATTCCGCAGATGAAGAAGCAAAGTGCCGGGCATGTGGTAAGCATCGCGGGGGCTTCCGTCGACCAACCAAGCAGCGGTGCGACTGAACTATTGGCTGTGCTATCGAAATCGACGATGCCGGCTGCGAGTAAGGCGTTGGCCATGGAATACGCGAAAAATAACATCAGGTTCAATACGGTGTCTCCTGGCGTCGTTAATACGCCGATGCACGCTAAGCGTAATCTTACGGAATTGGCGAAGCTTCATCCCCTGGGTCGGATTGGTGAAGTTTCCGATATCGTGGATGCGGTCCTCTACCTCCAGAACGCCAAGTTCGTGACAGGAGAGAACATTCGCGTGGATGGAGGGATCCATGCCGGTCGGTAACGATGCCGCCGGCTCTGAGCCAGATTCGGAACATGCCAAGGAAAATCCTGATTAAAGAGAACTAAACAACCAAGAAGTAACCATTATGGCTAAACATATGAAGATCGTAGTGATTGGCGGCAGCGGCCTCATCGGTAAAAAGCTCGTGCAGAATCTTCGCCAGGATGGTCATGAGGTAGTGGCGGCCTCGCCTTCTTCTGGCGTCAATACCATCACTGGTGAGGGTTTAGCCGAAGCACTTAACGGTTCCCAGGTGGTCGTCGACGTATCGAACGCGCCTTCTTGGGACGATAAGGCCGTTTTGGAATTCTTCGAAACCTCCGGGCGAAATCTCTTCGCCGCGGAAGCGGCCGCTGGCGTACGACACCACGTCGCCCTGTCAGTAGTCGGCACTGATCGCCTGCTTGCCAGCGGCTATTTTCGCGCGAAAATGGCCCAGGAAAACCTGATTAAGGCTTCCGGTATTCCGTATACGATCGTTCGAGCAACGCAATTCTTCGAATTCATGGGCGGCATCGCCCAATTCAGCACCGTCGGCCAAACGGTTCACCTCCCACCGGCGCTCGCCCAGCCAATGGCCGCCGATGACATCGCTAGCATACTCGCCGAGATCACACTCGCGTCGCCGGTGAACGGCATAATCGAGATAGCCGGCCCGGAACGGGCAGGTCTCGACGAACTGGTCAGACGCTTCCTAGACGCGACAAAGGACCCGCGCCAGGTGATCACAGATGTTGATGCGCGCTACTACGGGCTGGTAGTAAATAATCAGTCACTAATCCCGGGCGCGAATCCGCGCGTCGGTGCGACTTTTTTCGAGGACTGGCTCACTCGCTATTTAATTGAAAACAAAGTTAGTCAGGCGGGATCCTAGCCTCAACCAGATCCGATGGAACTGTGCAGCTTTGTTCCCGCAGTATGAATCCGTACTGCCCAGGACGGAGAATTGGTGTACAATCAAGGGAGGGTTGCCGGACCAAGGAACAGTTCGCCAAGCCGGTGAGGAACGCCACGAACTGGCAGACTTTCCTATGTTTGATTGTTCCTGAATATGACAAAATAGTTCAGCCACCCTTTTGCGCTGAGGAAGGAGGAAATGGCTTGCTGGCTAACCTTGACCGGTGCGTGTTGGGGAGAGTTTTGTTCGCGAATATCAATGGGTCGGCCCGGTGGATCGCCAAATCTTGAGCGGACCACCAATTTCCGAATAAGGTAATCCTTGGCTTGCGATTATGCTTATTTTTTGGCGGAGACGATGGCTGACGTACCAAAAGCGAGATATTCTATGTCAATATTGGAAAAATGATTTTTCTTTAGGGCATCGATCAATTCATCTATCCATATGGTTTCCTTCACGCAAATGGGGAGTTCGTGAAATGCAATCGCCCATTCAGGGTGCTTCCAATTTCCGTAGGCTTGCAGAAGTTTGAAGTGAATATTCCAAAAGAAAGCAAAAGTTAATCTTGTTGGACAGGTTAATTCGTGCATGATGAACATTCCTCCGTCGCGAAGCATGTCGTGTGCATGATCAACTAAAAGCCCCAGATCAGCGTATTTGGCAAGGTAACAAGACGTTATACAATCAAAGTCCCCTTCGAGAACAACATCCTCAGCTTTGCCATGGATGAATTCGACAGTAGTCAGCTGGAGAGCTTCAGCCTTTTTTTTAGCTATGCCGAGGTACTCGTCTTGTAGATCGACGCCCACGATGCGGCAAAGGGGAAAGCGCTGGGCCATTTTGAAGGTCAACAAGCCGGTCCCGCATGCTTGGTCGATAATTTGAGTGGGATTTCCGGGTATTTTATTAAGAATCTTACGCTTCCACCAGCGGTCAAAACCCAATGTGGAAAAATTGGCTATGTGCTCATAGGTGGCGCTGTTTCCTGAAAAGAAGCGTTCGGCTAACGCAGTTCCGGAATGGATCATCACAGCGTTCTCGTGCCGCTCCATAATCTCATTTAACCGGTGCATACCGCTGGAACGTAAGATTTATTCCCGGTAAGACCTCGCCGGATTTTTGAGCCGCTAAGTTTGAACCGGCCGCAGGCGTTTCCGGTTGGTGCCGGTGCGAAGGGTCGGTAAGGCCGATTCATTTCCTGCGAGCCGATTCAATGCAATGCGGCCAAGATATCTGATTCGTTTACAGTCGAGTTCCAGGCTGAATCAGATTTTTATTCCTCATTGCCGGTCTGAATTGCCTGCTCGAGCTCGGCTGCTAATTTGGGTTTTAAGGCGTTTAGAGTTGCGAGATCTTTTTCGGCATCAGCTTTCCGGCCCATCTTCATAAAAAGGACACCGCGATATTCGTACGCTTCTGCAAGGTTCGGTTTCAGTTGAATGGCCTTATTATAATGTTCGAGGGCGCTCGAGTAGTTTTGGGGACCCTGTTTCCGCAGTGAATACCCTAGATTGTTATGCGCCTCGGCGAAGTTTGCGTTCTCCGACAACGCTTGTTCGAACTTGACCTGGGCTTCGGCGTACTTCTTCGCATGCATCAGCTGGATGCCTTGGTTATAGGCTTGTACCGCCCGATCGCCTTGCTCGGCTTTGAGCGCTGCGCCTCCCGGTCTGCTTCCTGCACCGAAAGCTGCGCCGATCGCAATGATGTAGATTGTGAGTAAGCTGAAATAACGTTTCATAATTTTATGTCGGTTGGGAGCTCCAGGAGGGCGTGGCGTATCAGCAATCGTGCCGCCGGTCCGCCCTTTTCGCCCGTTTGATGTCCTTACTCGCGTTCGGCAGCATCCGTTTCTTCCGCGAGTCGTTGCACTGCTTGGAAGAACTTGGGTGTTTTCCCAACGAATAGTCCGTCAGCCCGATTGCTTTGAGTTTCAACTTCTGATTGCTTCATTTTTGTGGTTGTTTTCTTTTTGGAAAATGCAGGGTGTAGATGTATTTGCTGACTCCTCGATGCTATACCGTAAGGCGACTCGATTTATTCCCCGCATCAGGTAATGTTTCCTTCGACCTTCTGGACGATTTGATGAATATAACCGTTAGGCACTGAAACCGAACCAAAACGTTTTAGAAAGCCTAATGCGGTGGCGCCGTCCCGAGTGCCCCAACCCCACTTCGATAAACTTCCCAAAGCGGTCCATGGGCGAATACAATAATCGGCGTCGAATCTCCCAGCCCGGCCAAATCTTACTCTAACTAAGTCAGCTGATCCTGTCCGAGCGAACCAAGTCCTGTCTCGGCCTTACCGATTACATTGACCAGCCCCACAAAATGGACACCACGATCGGCGAAACTATACTAGCCGTCCTCAGTAGTCCTGTTGGCGAATCGATTGCGATGCTGCTTTCCGTCGTCGCCCAAGATGTCATGTTCTCCCGGGACGTAAAAAATGTCGCTTACTCCTATCCTTTGAGCATCTGATCCACCGTATGAAATTCGTCTGCTTTAGCGAGATGAGTAGATCGCGAGTATGGATTAGTCCGTTTCTTAGCTGGAGCTTTGATTCTGCCAATTGCTTCCTGCAGTGTACCAATGACATTGCTATCAGCTT
>JAFAVN010000397.1 GCA_019242435.1 Verrucomicrobiota bacterium
GGCCAACCTGGGACGATATTTTATTTATGGAGTAACGGTCCTTGCCCCAATCAGCGGCAGAGTCCTCAGGGCGGCCAACGGTTACCCTGATCTTCCTCCAGGCGAACTGCGTAATGACAACGTCCCCGGAAACCACGTGATCATTCGTCCGGACGGGCTCGAAGTGAATATCTTGCTGGCTCATCTCCAAAACAGCTCAGTTCTCGTGAAAACAGGCGACCGGGTTACCGCCGGTCAACCAATTGGCAAGGTCGGTAGTTCGGGTCGGACGAGCGAACCGCATTTGCACATTCATGCCCAAAAGGAAATGGTGAAGGACGGCAAGTCCGAATGGGTTGGCGTGCCCATCAGGTTCGGCTCCAGATGGCTGGTGAGGAATAGTTTGGTGATGACCTGAGCAACAGCTTGTCCATTGCTTTACTTAATTGTGGCCAAGTCGCGCCCTTTTGTCTCGGGTAACACCAATGCTGCCGCGACGACGGTCAGGTAGGCTACACCGGCATAAATACCAATGGCTTGGCCAAGCGGAAGTGATGCCGCCAACATGCCGACTAGCCAGGGAAACGCTGCGGCGATCCCGCGTCCAAAGTTATAACAAAATCCCTGGGCGTTGGCCCGAATCGGAGTCGGGAACAGCTCGGCAAAAAAGGCTCCCATCCCGCTGAAGATGCCGCTGGCAAAGAAGCCCAGGGGGAACCCGAGGATCAGCATCAGGCGGTCGTCGATGTGCAACTGGGTGTAACTCAACACGATCACCAGCGAACCGATGGCGAAAACAATGAAATTAAGTCGGCGGCCAATCAGGTCGTTCAAATAGGCGCTTACCGTGTACCCCACAAAAGAGGCGCAAATGATGACCGCCAGATAGCCACCGCTGCTGAGGACGGTTAAATGTCGCTCCGTTTGCAGGAAAGTGGGTAGCCAACTGGTGATGGCGTAATAGCCACCTTGGGCGCCGATCGCCAGTAACGATCCAAATGCTGTCCGGAAAAGAATTCGGGGACCGAAGATTGAGCGGACGGCGGTGACCAAGCCTCTCTGTTCTACAGCCGCATTGCGAAAAACAGCCGGTTCACTGATAGATCGCCGGATGAAAAAAATTAGCAGAGCTGGAGCAATCCCAAAGAAGAAAAGGCACCGCCAGGCTACTGACTGCGGCAAAAATTGAAAAAGAGCGGTGGCTAGCAGGGCGGCGACACCCCAGCCGATGGACCATGAGCTTTGAACCATGCCAACAGCCTTGCCTCGGTGAGTGGCGTTGATGACTTCCGCCATCAGCACCGAGCCGGCCGCCCATTCCCCGCCAAACCCAAGGCCTTGCAGTCCGCGGATCACGAGCAGCGACGTAAAATTGGGAGCTAGACCTGAGAGAAATGTGAATACAGAGAACCAAGCGATAGTGATCTGCAACATGCGCACTCTGCCGACGCGATCAGCGAGAATCCCGGTGATCCAACCACCAAAAGCAGATAGCAACAACGTACTGGTAGCGAGGAGTCCTGCATCCGATTTAGATAGCTTCCAAAGTGAAAGCAGAGCCGGGATCACAAAACTATAAATCTGAACGTCCATCCCGTCTGTCGCCCAACCGCCAAAACAAGCCCAGAACGTTCGTTTTTCCTGTGGATTAAGCTCTTTATACCAGGCGAGGGGCTTCACGGTTTGATAGTTACCCACCTGCTGGTTAGCAGTTGGCATCCGGTTTAGGCAGTAAAAAACCAGGATTCTGTTCCCAGAAATCTGATATACATTCTTCGTGGAAAACTCAACGGCCTTCGACAGACCGCCGGCTCGCCTGACATGAGCGGGCTCGAACAAATTCTTAGCTTGTTCGTTGCTGCGGTTATTCTGGCTGCGGCAGCGCGTCGCGTTGGAGCGCCTTATCCGGTATTTCTGGCGCTCGGCGGAGCGCTGCTCGCGTTTCTACCGGGGGCGCCTTCGTTCACCGTTCCTCCTGACCTTGCGCTGGCGCTCTTTGTCGCCCCGGTTCTGCTGGATGCGGCCTACGATGCCTCGCTCAGGGACCTTCGGGATAATTGGGCGCCGGTGACCAGTTTGGTCGTATTCGCCGTCGGATTGACCACTGCGGCTGTCGCCGTCGTTACCCATGCACTTCTGCCGGAAATGCCTTGGGCTGTAGCCATCGCACTCGGCGCAGTGGTTGCTCCGCCGGACGCTGCGGCCGCGACGGCGGTCCTTCGCCCGCTGCGACCACCCTATCG
>JAFAVN010000438.1 GCA_019242435.1 Verrucomicrobiota bacterium
TGTTCCCAAGGAATATCCTTCTGCCACTCCCGCGCGGTCACCGGGGTCGCCGGGATTGACCGGCTCTGATCTATCTCCCAGTCCAACCCGTAATCGAGAGAGTGCTGCCGCGACCCCGACGCCTGCGCTATGAATTTTTCAGAGATCTTTATCCGGCGTCCGATCATGACGTTACTGCTGACAATCAGCGTCACGGCCTTCGGCATTCAAGTCTTCAAACAATTGCCGGTAAACGATCTTCCGGCGGTCGACTATCCGGTTATTCAAGTCAATGTCACCTATCCGGGAGCCAGTCCGGAGACCATGGCCAATACCTGTGCCACTCCCCTGGAGAAGCAATTCCTGCAAATTCCGGGCCTGGATCTGGTCACTTCTAATAACCAAACAGGACAATCGACCCTAGTCCTTCAGTTTTCGTTAGGTAAGAGCTTGGGCGATGCTGCCACGGATGTCCAAGCCGCAATCTCGCGAGCCCAAGGTTTCCTGCCAACCGATCTGCCTCAGCCGCCGTCGTTTACTAAGACCAATCCGAACGATCAGCCGATCTTTTACATCGCACTGGTCAGCGGCACCATGACCGAAGGGGATCTTTTCGATTACGGAAATACCAATCTGGGGCAGCAGATCGCGATTATCAACGGGGTAAGTCAAGTCCAAGTGTACGGAGCCCGGAGCGCGATCCGGGTCAAGGTTCAGGTCAATAAGCTTTCCTCACTTGGGCTGACTATGACCGATGTTACCAATGCGGTAGCGCAAAGTACGGCTTACCTCGGAGCCGGCCAGTTTGACGGAAAAAACCGGACTTACCTCCTTTTCCCGAAAGGGCAACTGTCAAACCCTCAAGAATACGAGAATGTTATCGTCGCTCGGCCAAACGGCCAGCCCATCTACCTGAAGGATGTGGCCAAGGTAGCAAAAACGGTTGAGGACGAGCGCATCAGCCGGAACTTCTGGTCCCGGGGGTACGGTGAAGCACCGGCCGAAGTGGTTCTGGCAGTAAGCCGGCAGGCAGGCGCAAACGCCGTGGAAGTTGCCCAACGAATCAAAGAATTAATTCCTCGGTTTCGGGAGCAACTTCCGGGATCCGTTTATCTGATTCCATTGTATGATCGTTCGAAAACGATTGTGACAAATGCCAACGAAGTTGAGCACACTTTGCTGATCGCGTTCGCTCTGGTAGTCATCGTAATTTTCGCGTTCCTCGGCCGGGCAACGGATACTTTCATTCCGGTCGTCGCGTTGCCGCTTTCGATGCTGGTCACCTTCCTGGCGATGGGCGCGCTGAACTTCAGTATCAACAATCTCACGTTGATGGCGCTTACTTTAGCCATCGGCTTCCTGGTCGATGACGCCATCGTGTTTTTGGAGAACACCGTCCGCCTCATGGAGTCCGGTCAAAACCCGATGCAAGCGGCGCTGAACAGCGCCCGGCAAATCACTTTCACGATTGTGGCGATGACGGTTTCATTGGCTGTGGTTTTCTTACCGCTCGTCCTGGTGACCGGAATCATCGGGCGGATTTTCCGAGAGTTTTCCATCACGATCATTGTAGCTATCTTCGCTTCGGGCCTGGTATCGATCACCTTGACGCCGATGATGTGCTCGCGGGTCCTCAGTCCTCGGAACCAAAACGATCAAACCTGGATGGAGCGAACGGTCGGTCGGGCGTTCAAAAACATTACGACGATTTACGGCCGGAGCCTCTATTTCTTCCTGCGTCACCGCTGGATTTCTGCAGTCACCTGGGTCGGTTGTCTCGGGCTGACGGTCTGGGTGTTCGGACTCCTTCCAAAGACCTTTATTCCTGCCGGGGATAGCAGCTTTATTCGCGGCATTCTCATATGCCAGCAGGGCATTTCGCCTGAGCGGATCAAGCGATTACAAAAAGAGGTCGACGTTGTCCTTCGAAATAACCCAGCGGTGAATGAATCATTTACATTGGCGGGTTTTTCTCAAGGACTGCCTTCCAATCAAATGCTGGCCTTGGCGTTCCTTAAGGATCCTGGTCAGCGCCCCCCGATTAACACCATCGTCGCTCAACTATCGCGGGAATTGGCAGCAATTCCCGGTATCATCCCGCTGATGCGACCGGACCCGGTTTTGCAGATCAGCACAGGTGCCACGAAAAACAACCAGGGACAGTATGCCTTCGCCATTTCTGGTGTCGACCCCGGAAAGGTTTATCAGACTGCGCAGGAAATGATGGCCAAATGTCGTCAATTCCCCGGGTTCGCCACGGTTTCTTCAGATTATTTCGCCAGTACTCCGGCGCTTAACATTAATTTAAACGACCGGCAGCTACAGTCTTACGGATTGAGCAACCTGAACGTAGAGCAGCTGTTAAAGAATGCCTATTCTCAGAATTATACTTATCTAATCAAAACCGCGATTGACCAATACAAGGTCATAGTTGAGGCGGAGGACCAGCAGCGAAGTGAGCCCTCGGATATTGATCGCCTCTACTTTAAACCGTCGGGCAGCCAAACCATTATCCCAAATGAGACAGTTACGGCCCCCAAACCGGTGGTCGGGATGTTAGCGGTCAATCACATTAATCAGTTTCCCTCGGTAACCTTGTATTTCAATTTGAAACCGGGCGTCGCCACCGGAGCGGCTACCGAATTTATTGAACGGACAGCGGCGCAAGTGCTTCCTCCCACCATTCGTGGGCGCCTCCAGGGTGAAGCCCAGACGTTCACCGAAACATTTTCTCAATTGGGCGTCCTATTGTTCGTCGCCGTGTTTGTCATGTATGTGATTTTAGGGATTCTGTATGAGAGTTGGTTTCATCCGATAACGGTTCTTTCTTCGCTTCCAGTGGCTGCCGTAGGAGGGCTTTTTACGCTTTTACTATTTCAGTCAGAACTCTCTCTCTATTCCTACATCGGCATGTTCATGTTGATCGGCATCGTGAAGAAGAATGGCATTATGATGGTGGATTTTGCGGTGGAACAGCGGCGCGCCGGGAAGACTGCCGTCGAAGCTGTGCACGAAGCCAGCATCGAACGTTTTCGGCCCATTATCATGACGACGCTGGCCGCATTGATGGGAGCACTTCCGATCGCTGTGGGCTTCGGGGCAGATGCTGAGTCACGACGGCCTCTCGGGCTGATACTGGTAGGTGGACTGGTAGTCTCCCAGCTCATTACCCTTTACGTCACTCCCGCCATTTACCTCTATTTCGAGACAATCCAGGAATGGGTATCTCGGGTTTACGCCCGGGTGCGGCCGCATCATTTGGAGCCAGCGCCAAATCGGTAATCAGTGCAAAAACGTAAGCTCACGCGGCTCGGTCTTAGTGATTACTGATCACTCAGTCTCTCCTGCTTATGACGCGATGCACTAGATTTTGGATTTCGATTCAGTATCCTGCCCGTCATGGCCGAAGCCATTCCTGACCAGATTTATCTCATCCGCCACGGGGAAACCGAATGGGCTCGAGACGGTCGCCACACGGGCAGGACCGACATCCCATTGACCGACACCGGACGCGAGCAGGCAGGGTTCCTGCTGCCCATCTTCGATGATGTAAAATTTAGCCGGATCTTTAGCAGCCCGCTGCAACGCGCACTCGAAACGGCAAAACTGGCCGGCGTCGGCTCACGATTGGAATTGGAGAACGACCTTAAAGAGTGGGATTACGGTGATTATGAAGGGATCACGACTCAGCAGATTCGCGAAAGGGTGGCTGGTTGGACCATCTGGACCCACCCATGCCCAAATGGCGAAAGGATCGAAGAGGTCAGTCAGCGCGCAGACCGGGTTGTCGCCAAACTTCGCTCGCTTGAAGGGCATATCGCCATCTTTTCACATGGCCATTTTCTGCGGGTTCTGGTTTGTCGCTGGATTGATCTCCCGGCGGATAACGGCCGGCACTTTCTGCTAGGTACGAGTACCTTGTCCATTCTGGGTTACGAGAAGGATGTTCCGGCGATTAAGACCTGGAACGGCCCTTTGATCACAGCAGCCTGTGCCGTCCCCTGGCGGCGGCCCAGCGTGCCGTAGCTACAGTTGAAAAAATTCTCCAACTGCCAGATTCTGAGATTTTGCAGTCCCACGAGCAGCCAAACCATCCAGCAACACACCTTCGAGCTCGACAGGCAACACTCTGGCCAAATTTCTCCATGGTGTTGTTTTTCACCAGTCGTGTATGTGAAGCATGGCTCCAGGGAATTATCCGCTATTGTCATCCTGACGAGCTTCAGGTGAGTATAGGCAATGAGGCCGATTGCAGGAGAACGGATACTGATCACGGGTGCAACTAGCGGACTGGGATTGGAGCTGGCGGGAGCATTGGCAAAAAAAGGCGCTACGCTCCTGCTTCATGGACGGGATCGAGTGCGCATCGAACAAGTCACAAATAGAATAAGACAAGAGACCGGCAATAATAACATTCAATTTTATTGTGCGGATCTCGCCTCCCTGCGGCAAGTAGCAGACTTGGCGCTGCAAATTAGTTCGGAGCAGTCAGACCTCCAGGTTCTGGTTAACAATGCTGCCGTCGGGTTTGGCAAGGACGCTTCGAAACGAGAGCTTAGTCAGGACGGCTACGAGCTGCGGTTTGCCGTGAACTATCTTGCCCAGGTTTTGCTTACTGAAAGATTGCTACCGTTGCTTCAGGCGTCAGCTCCCGCTCGCATCGTGAATGTTGCGTCCGTTGGTCAGGCGCCGCTTAACTTCGATGATCTTATGTTAGAGCGCGGCTATTCCGGTGTGACTGCTTATCGTCAGAGCAAACTGGCATTGATCGCCTGCGGTTTCGAGCTAGCTGCCCGGGTTTCCAAAGTCGGCGTGACGGTTAATGCTCTGCATCCTGCATCTTTGATGCCGACCAAGATGGTATTGGAGGCCGGTTGGCAAACGATGAGCACGGTCGAGGAAGGGCTGCAAGCCACAATGAGGTTAGTGATTGGTCTCGAGCTGGACAATGTAAGCGGTAAATATTTCGATGGTCTCAGAGAAGCCAGGGCGATCAAACCAGCTTACGACCCGAAGGTCAGGCGACGCTTGGCAGCGTTAACCTCAGAGCTGATTGAAAGAGTGGTGCCGGCTGGAAGCGTCTGAAGGCTCTGACGTGCCGCGGCTTCGCCGGTATCCTGACGTGGGTTTAATGAATCGCAGCTTCGCTGCCGATCCTACGACGTGGTTGCCCGCGGGGCTTCAGCCGGGCGCTTGCTACCCCTTAGAACGGAATGTCGTCCGGCTCCGCGTCCAGATCCGGATCACGCGGAGGATTTGGGCGAGGCGCGGGTGCAGGCCCGGTCCGGCGGGGCGCGCCGCCTGATCCTGAACCTGAGCTCGGACCGCTTGAAGCCCCGGGCTCAGCTTCACCTCGAGCTCCGAGGAGTTGCAGATTCTCGGCTACGACCCGCAGCCGCGACCGCTTCTGGCCCGTTTGCTTGTCATCCCAGGAATCAAGCTGCAGCCGCCCCTCGATAAAAACCGGACGGCCCTTCTTCAGATATTGTTCGGCAATTTCGGCCAACCTGCCCCAGAGCACCACATCAACATAGGTTACCTCTTCCCGGCGTTCCCCTTCCTCGCTGCCGATTATGCGGTTCATCGCCATCCCGATATCCGCAACCGCGGTTCCTTTGGGAGTGTACCGTACCTCTGGGTCTCGAGTGAGATTGCCGATTAGAAAAACGCGGTTCAGGTTAGCCATACGAGTGGGTTGATTTAGGGTGCACGCAGGCTCCCGCCCTTGGGTTATTCCGCTGCAGCTGGAGCCGAAATCTTGCCGGGTAACTGTTGATAATGCTGCAAAAAGACTAGCGGATCGAGCTTGAATTTTGCTCGGAGTTTCGCAATCAGCGACGGTTCAGCCTCAAACACAAAATTAACATAAAAGGCCGATTCCACATTTCGCGGACTGTAGGCCAGTTGTCGTTTATCCATTTTTTGTACTTGCTCGATAGTAGCGCCTTCTTTGGCAAACTCCGCTTCGAACCTTTCCACGATTTCTTTTACACTGTCTTCCTGACCCCTGGTATCGAGCGCCATCAGACATTCATAACGC
>JAFAVN010000497.1 GCA_019242435.1 Verrucomicrobiota bacterium
TGCGCGGTCTACTGACTTGCCGGCGGGTATTCAATCTTTTTCGGCCAAATGTTGTTCTAGGCATGGGAGGATTCACGTCGACGGCTCCTATCATGGCGGCTCGATGGTCAAAAGTTCCTGCCATTATTCACGAATCCAACGCTATCCCGGGGAAAGCGAACCGTTTCAATGCGCGATTTTCCGATCGGGTTGCGCTCGGCTTTGCCGAATGTGCCCCTTACTTTCCGGAAAAGCCGGTCGAGGTCACGGGAACACCTATTCGGAAAGATATTACTGCCGAGATAAAGAGATCCGTAGCCCTCCAATCACTGAGATTGAATCCGGATCTGCAGACCATCGGAGTTATCGGTGGCAGTCAAGGCGCTCACGGTATCAACGAGGCCGTGGTCGCTGCTCTCCCTCGATTTGCCATGAGGCCGGTGCAGTTCATTCATTTAACCGGTCGCGATGATTATGAGCAGGTATATGACGGTTATCAAAAAGAAGGAGTCCCTGCTTTTGTTGCGGCGTTCCATCATCGTATGGAGGAAATCTATTCGGCAGCGGATGTAATGGTGGCTCGTTCCGGTGCGGCGAGTCTCAGCGAGCTAGCCTACTTTGGTTGTCCGACGATTCTGATCCCATATCCGTTTGCGGCCGATGACCATCAGACCCTGAATGCGAAAATTTTCCAGGCCGCTGGGGCTGCTGAGATGCTTGATTCGCAGCAAGCAAACGGCGACAGCGTCGGAGAATTGATTGAGGCATTGTTGGTGGACGCCGCTCGCCGCGACCGACTTTCGCAGAATATGAGGCGCCTGGCCACCAAAGATGCAGCGACGAAAATTTGTAAATTGGTAGAGGACGTGAGTAATGGAAGTAAATGACCTCAGCGCAGTGCGCGATATTCTGTTGAATTCGCCCAGGCGTATCAACCTGATCGGCGTCGCCGGCAGCGGTATGAGTGGCATCGCCGGATTGCTGCTGGAGCTTGGCCATTCGGTTAGTGGCAGCGATCGGGTCAGCACGATGGAGACGCGCCGCCTGGAAAGTTTGGGACTCGATTTTCATCTTCCGCAGTTACCTGGGACTGTCCATGGAGCCGACTTGGTCATTTACTCATCTGCCATAAGGCAGGGAAACCCAGCCTATGATGAAGCGGTTCAGCTGAATCTGCCACGAGTCCGGAGGGCCGAGGCATTAGCGGCCATTATGTCGTCGAGAGCTGGGATTGTTATCGCCGGGATGCATGGGAAAACGACCACTTCGGCAATGGCGGCTCACGTTCTAAGAGTCGGCGGGCTCAACCCGTCTCACTATGTCGGAGCGGAGATACCGATTCTGGGGACCAACGCGCATTGGGATCCGAAGGGCGACTATTTCGTTGCTGAGGGAGACGAGAGTGATGGGACATTGCGTCTTTACCATCCTCAACACGCAATCGTTTTAAACCTGGAAGAGGAACACCTCGATTATTACAAGAACCTCTCCGAGATCGAACACGTTTTCGAGCAACTGATGGATCAAACTTCCGGTCTCATTATCTATTGTGAGGACGATCGGAATGCAACCCGGCTCTGCCGCCGCAGAAGTGGGTCGATCGCGTATGGTGAATCCGAAGGAGCGACCTATCAGGCTAGGAATATTCAATCCGCGGCAATAGCTTCTCATTTCGAGGTGTGGAGAAGCGGAAAACTTCTGGGTGCCGTAGATTTAGGAATTCCAGGGCGACACAATGTCAGCAATGCATTGGCAGTAATTGCATTAGCAACCGAGTTGGAAGTGCCATTCAGCAGTATTGCGGAAGCTTTAACCTCCTTTCGCGGGGCTCGGCGGCGTTTCGAGCCGAAACTGCAGCACCGGGATTTAGCAGTGTTCGACGACTATGGTCATCACCCTACTGAGATAAAAGCAACACTGGAAATGGCGCGAGGCGTTGGCAGTGAACGGATCGTGGTCATGTTCCAGCCGCATCGCTATTCGCGTACCAAAGCCTTGCGGGACCGGTTTGGTGCTGCTTTTGATGGCGCCGATTTAGTTTATGTGACCGACGTATATCCCGCCAGTGAACCTCCCATTCCCGGCGTTTCCGGCGCTACGTTGGTAGAGGCCCTCCACGAACATGGTCATCCTGCCGCGGTTTATATACCGGCTCGCAAGAGCTTGCACCGCGAGTTGGCCCGAATTGCCAAGAAAGGCGATCTGATCTTGAGCCTCGGAGCTGGAGATATTCACGAGGAAGCCAGTAAACTGGCACAAGATCTTGAGACAGGACGCGCGCTGCGCGAAGCCATGGGAACAGGCGATGTTCGGCTTTACGAGCCAATGTCGCGACACACTACTCTACGGGTCGGTGGACCTGCCCAGTTCTGGGTTGAACCGGAGACCCGCAGTGGACTTGCGAACCTGTTAGGATTTTGCTCCGCTAATCGGCTTCCCGTGATGGTGGTTGGTCGCGGGTCCAACCTTCTGGTCAGAGATGGTGGCATTTCGGGATGTGTTATTCACCTGGCTCGCGGCGATTTTGGTGCAGTGAGAATCAATGGCATCGAAATCGAGGCAGGCGCTGGTGTTAGATTGAAACAATTAGTCGGTGCGGCCAGGAATGCAGGAATCGGTGGATTCGAGTGGATGGAAGGAATTCCCGGGAGCGTCGGAGGTAGTTTGCGAATGAATGCGGGCGCTATCGATTCCGAAACCTTTCAAAAAGTACAAAATGTCCAGGTCGTCAACCTGGAAGGGCAATTCGAGCTGTTAACGCCTGACCGCATGGAGATCCGGTACCGCAATGTCCCCAGCCTGCGAGAACAGTTTGCGGTTTCGGCGGTTTTCAAAGGTGAGGCATCGTCGATTGGGCAGATCGATCGAAAGATCCAAGAGGCTGCCGACAAACGAAAGCGGTCGCAACCAGTTGCCGCGAGTGCCGGGTGCATTTTCAAGAACCCGGTGGAATGCCCGGCCGGCCGCCTGGTGGACGAGTTAGGACTCAAAAATCAACGAATCGGAGGTGCGCGAGTTTCTGAAATTCACGGCAACTTCATCGTCAATGATAACGGCGCCGGGACCGCCAGTGATGTATTGGCCTTAATTGCAGAGATCCGCCGGATCGCGAAACAACAGCGTGGTATTGAACTCGAATTAGAGGTTGAGGTAGTTGGAACTGATGATGAATCCTACTAAAAGCGATTTTTACTGGGTTAAGGGTTGGAACTTTCCGCAAATCCTGTTATTAACAAGGGGAGCAGCTCTGGCCCAAGCAATCTCTTAAATTTCTCTGGAAAGGAGAGTGGCTAACAAGAGGTGACCAGCAAGCGAAAGACGAGCAAGCAGAATAGAAGACTTTCCACGTCGCGCCAAAGACGTCGGCAACATTTGCTTGATGTAAAGGTACGTGCTCGTAAGGCATCCGCCCGCCGGGTGCAGAAGGCGTTCTTTGTCTTTGCGCTTATGATTATTCTGTTCTCGTTGGTTGGCGGCATCGTGTTCGGCGCACATCGCGCGCTGAAGATGGTATTCTTTGCTAACCCTGCATACGCTTTGCGAATTGTGGAAGTGAATACCGACGGCGAGTTACCTAGAGACGGAGTGCTGCGAGCAACGAGTATTTCGGAAGGGATCAACATTTTCTCGATTAATCTGGCCGCCATCGAAGATCGGATACGAGGGTTACCACAAGTGGAAGAAGCCAACGTCAATCGGGTGCTACCCGACAAATTGAGAATCACGATTCACGAAAGAAGTCCAGTTGCCTGGATTGCTTCCGCGGATGCCAATAAAGCGGGATTTAACTACGATGCAGCTTATTTGGTCGATCAACGTGGCATTGTACTCAAGCCGAAAGCATCTGCGCCCGAGTATATGACTTTACCGGTCATTATTGGGGTCGACCCGGCCAGCGTGGTGGTTGGACAGGCCATCGACCAGGATGCAGTCAAAGCAGCACTCGAACTGATCCGTGATTGCGGAGAAGTTCTGCAGTCCCGGTTCCAAATCTCGACCATTAATATAGCGAAGGATTATGCCTTGCTGGTTACGGATAAACAGGGATCGACAGTGACTTTTGGTCTGGACGAGCCGGTGCCGCAGCTTCGTCGGCTGGGTCTGCTGCTGAGTTATTGCGAGCAAAATAGCAGAGATTTGCAGTCGGCAAATCTTATGGCGGAGCGAAATATTCCAGTTGTATTCCATGAACCTCCGCCTCCGGCCGATGTGCCCTTACCTGCCGAAGCGCAACCGGCGGTCTCGCCCAGCGCGGCGTCGCCGGCAGATCACGCTTTGTCGCCGAACCGGCAAGGCCGGAAACCAGTGCGAGCCAGTGGCCAAAAAAACACACATAAAAAAACAAACTCTGCTCAAGCGAACCTCCTAAATGGCTAGAGATAATATTTTTGCAGGACTAGAAATCGGCACTACCAAGATCTGTGTGGTAGTAGCGGAGGCACGGCACGATGGCACGTTGAAGGTCCTTGGTGTGGGTAATGCGCCGTCCCGTGGCGTGCGTAAAGGGGAGATTGTCGATTTCGAGACTGCTAAACGTTGCGTTCATGACGCCATTGTTGATGCCGAGGAAAGGAGCGACGTAGAGATCAGCGAAATTTATCTTGGAGTCACCGGTGGACATATTCGCAGCTTTAATAATCGCGGGGTTGTTTTGCTGGAAGAAGGGCGAGAAGAAATTGATGAGCAGGACTTGGAGGATGTCCGGACTAATGCCAGGGAAGTGAGTTTGCCGATGGAGGATTGTGTCCTCCATACTATCATTCAGCATTACTATGTAGATGGACAGGACGGAGTGTTGAATCCGCTTGGTCTGCTTGGGCGGAAGCTGGAAGCAGATTTTCACATTGTTTATGGAATACGGACTCGAATCCAGAACGCGATCCGGTGTGTCAAAGAACTCGAGCTGGAGACGGCAGACGTCGTCATAAACTCCTTTGCTACTGCGCAAGCGGTCCTGGACAAACATCACAAGCAGCTGGGAGCCTTGGTAATCGACATCGGAGGCGGGACTACCGATTACGTCGTGTATGTAGAAGGAGCGGTGAAACAGAGCGGCGTGATTGCTGTCGGGGGCGATCATATCACTAACGATATGTCAATCGGTCTGAAAATCCCGACGGCCCGAGCCGAGAAACTGAAGCTTGATGAAGGTGACGTCACGCTGGGGGTTGCCTTTCCCGGCGAAACCATCATGCTCCGCGACGAGACCGGTTTTGCTGGGCGAGAGATTGAGCGGGAAATGCTGAACCAGATTATCAATGTCCGGATCAGGGAAATTTTCGATATTGTTAGCAGACAAATCCAGTCCGACCTCAATTTTTTGGGAGCGGGGGTCTTTGTCACCGGGGGAAGCAGCCAACTGCGCGGGATTGACCACCTGGCCAGCGAGATCTTCGGAACCTCCGCAAGGATGACCCCGCCCTTGCCCTTGGCTGGAGTCACTTCCGCATTCGAACACCCCCAATTTTCGACGGCTCTTGGGCTGGTAAAATACGCTCATTTGGTGCACTTGGACCGGCCTGCTGGGAAAAGCTTCTTCGGCCGGACGATAAAAAGACTCAGCGGAATGTTCAGAAGTTAAACCCCTAAAAATTACATTATGGTTCAGTTGAATCCCCAATTCGGCCGGGAAAACGAGGCAAGCCCGGCGCTAATCATCAAAGTGATCGGCGTCGGAGGGGCTGGCTCAAACATTCTGGATCGAACGATGCTCGATGGCATCCAAGAGGTCGAACTGACCGCTGCGAATACCGACGTGCAGTCGTTAACCGCTTCGGTGGCTAACCACAAAATTCAACTGGGACGTAACCTGACCAGGGGGCTAGGTTCCGGGGGAGACCCGGAACTCGGGTTAGCGGCTGCGAAGGAAGCTAGCGAGGATATTCAGTCAGCTCTCAGCGGGGGTAATATTATTTTTGTGTGTGCCGGATTAGGCGGCGGTACCGGTTCCGGGGCAGCCCCTTTTGTCACAAAACTGGCGAAGGAAACCAATGCTTTAGTCCTGGTCCTGGTCACCATGCCGTTTTCTTTCGAAGGAAGACGGCGATGTGAACAGGCGACGACCAGTTTACAGCTGATCCGGCAATGGGCCGACGCGGTGGTCTGTTTCGAGAACGACCGTATGGCCGAAATCACTTTGCCCAGAATGGGTATCCATGAAGCCTTTGCCGCTGCGGACCTGACAATTAGCCAGAGCATCCGGGCGATTGCCGATCTGCTGCGTAAGCCAGGTCTGCTTTCCTTGGGATTTGACGAAGTTTGCGCAGTTCTTCGAGAAGGAAATGCTCGGGCCCTGTTCGGATTTGGAGAAGCGGAGGGAGAAAATCGCGCTCACGATGCGTTGGCCAAAGCATTAAGAAATCCATTGATGCATCGCGGGGAGATGTTGGCCAATTCGGCCAATGTCATTGTACGAATCTGCGGTGCTGCCAATGTCAGTTTGGGAGAAGTCAGCATGTTGATGGAAGAACTGAACCGTCATATTAACGACGGCACGCAATTGATGCTCGGCATTGGAATTGATCCTTCCATGGGCCAAAAGATTTCCGTCAGTATTCTCGGCTCTTTAGGCGACGCCTCGGAGAGGCCTCAGCCGGTCACCCAAACTCGAAGGGTGCAAGTTCCAACGCCGGTCGAGCCGGTTATTGAGGCGGAGTCGCAGGTAGCTAAATCGGTACCGGAGCCGGAATCACCGGCTGCCCTCCAAGAGGAGCCCGAACCTGTACTAACGATTCCGCCCCGGGCACCGCAGAATGAGGCCAAACCGGTGAAGGCTGATCCCCCTGCTAAACCGGAGTCGAAGAACGCCGAACCCAAACAAGAAGTGCTCCAGTTCGAGTCGGTATCCCGGGGCCGTTTCGAAAAGAGTGAGCCGACTATCATCGACGGACAGGATTTAGATGTCCCGACGTTCTTGCGAAGACATATTAAGGGCAAGTAGGAGGAGGGGAATCGGAATCAGATGGCCGACCAGGCCCTCTGCCGGTTTGCTTTATTCGAAGTTCGGGTGCATAGAGGGGTAGACTGTGGCTGGTCTGCTGACCGCATGAAATTTGAACGCACAGAGTGTGCGATGCACCGAATTGCACCTTGGACTTTCCCGACTGCTATCGGGAAACGCACAGAGCGCACCGAGCGGCTAAAAAAACAGCCTGACGATCTGTTTCAAGAAGCGCTGAATTACCTGCGAGAAAGCGGGTTCCGTGTGACCAAGCCGAGAGAAGTCATTGTAAAGGCAGCAATTTCGTTCGATGGGCCATTCCACGCAGAGGATCTTTTGGCCCGAGCTCGACAGAACGACAAGCTGATTTCGCTGGCCACAGTTTATCGGACCTTGCCGATGCTGTTAGACAGCCGCCTGATCCGGGATGTCGAGCTAAATCGTGAGCACCGGTACTATGAGGTGAACCGGGAACAATCGCCGGCGGCATTTCACATCGTTTGCTCGGATTGTGGTCAGGTTGTCCAGGTGCAGGACGAATGTATCACGCTGAGAGAACGTTTTCTGGCTAACAGCCTCGGCTTTAAGCCTCTGAAGTTAACAGTTCGCATCGAAGCGGCTTGTCTGGATCTTCTCGAACGCGGATCCTGCAAGCGGAAAACTGAGCTGCAGGCGGCTGGAAAAGCGAAAGCCTGAGTCTCCAGGCACCTAGTGGCCTGTCCCATAAATAACTTGGCTTTCACCGCCGGCCAGTTGGCGGTTTTTTCAAGGGCGAACGACGAGCATCTGTAAATTGATACGTAAGGAGTGAGCAACGCGGAAAAACCGCCAACCGGCCACGGCCTGGAGGGTTGCGATGAAAATGGGCCGGCGGCTGCGTTGCTCGTCGGTTACGTATCAATCGAGATAGGCGCCCTTCTTACTGCCACTCCGGCTTGGACCGCCTTGCCGGCGTCCCATTTTGATCGCAACGAAAGCCAAGCTATTGATGGGACAGGACACTAACGGGCTGTTGAAAAATGAAACGAGGGTTTGCGATACATTGGGCTGGCATGACAGTCTGTACCATCTTCTTAAGCCAAGCCTCTGGTAATCGCGATACT
>JAFAVN010000288.1 GCA_019242435.1 Verrucomicrobiota bacterium
CCAGCTAACCACTCGCGGCGTAACTCGTTGACCCTAATGGTCTATATTGTGCGATCGGTAACGCCAATCTGCCCGCATTTCGTCGTAAATGGGCATTCCGCAGACCGATCCTTGCAAATTTGTCTCGAAAAAATTCGTTACTGCACCTAAAATACGCGCCGAATATTTTTTTGGAGGTGCGAAATTTTTCCGCTCGAGTTCGAATTGAATGACTCAGTCTAGCCGAGCTTCCAGTTGTACATGATAAGGAGTAGCTGTTAATGGCAAGGGCTAAGCGAGGCCCGGTACGTGAAGCGTGGCGCATCGCCAAAGCGTATTGGACGTCGGAAGAAAAATGGTCGGCGTGGGCTCTATTGGGTGCGATCGTGGGCGTTAATCTGGGCAACGTTTATGTGGGAATCCGCATAAACGAGTGGAATCGCGCTTTCTACAATGCCCTCCAAATGTTCGACAGTAGCGAGCTTTTTCGGCAACTGGGTTATTTCTGCCTGATCGCATCCCTGGGGATGACCTGCACGGTTTACGCGCTGTACCTCAATCAGATGTTGCAAATTCGTTGGCGCCGCTGGCTGACCGAACGATACTTGAACCTTTGGCTCACGAATCGCGCATACTACAAGCTGCAACTGCGGAACACGATCGATAACCCGGATCAACGCATCGCCGAAGATGTTCAGCAGTTTACTACCTTCGTTTGTACCTTGGGTGTTGGATTGTTTACTGCTGCGGTTGGTCTCGCTTCTTTTTTGGTTATTTTGTGGGGATTATCCGGCCCGGCAGCCATTCCGCTCGGAAAATTCGGCACCGTTTACATTCCAGGATACCTGGTCTGGGCTGCTTTGCTTTATGCTGGTGTCGCTACCTGGCTCACCACCAAAATCGGAAAGCCCTTGGTACCTCTCAACTTCGCCAAGCAACGTTTTGAAGGGGACTTCCGGTTCAGCCTGGTCCGGGTTCGCGAAAACTCGGAAAGCGTCGCTTCCTATGGAGGTGAAGAAGTCGAGCTCGGTGTCTTCAGAGAGCGTTTCAAAAATATCTTCGGAAATTTTCGTAAGATAATGAAGCGCCAGATGCGTTTGGGCTGGCTGACTTCTGGCTATGCCCAAATCGCCGTGGTTTTTCCGGTCATGGTCGTTTCGCCGCGATACTTTGCGAAACAGATTCCTTTGGGCGGCTTGATGCAGGTTGCTAATGCCTTCTGTTTCGTGCACGATCGCCTCTCGTTCATCATCAGCGCTTACGCGGATATTGTTTCCTGGTACGCGGTCACCGAGCGTTTGAGCAGTTTCGAAGCGCAATTGGCGCAAGTTCATACTCAATCTCCGGAGGGGCAGAAAGTTCAAATTCGACATGAAGGTGCGAGCCTCACAGTGGCGGATCTTGAGGTCCGTTTGCCCGACGGAACCGTGTTATTGGAAGGAGTCAATTTCGCGCCGGCACGCAGTTCAGCCGTTTTGATTACCGGTCCAACCGGCACTGGTAAAAGCACACTGCTCCGCACGATTGCCGGGATCTGGCCCTTTGCCCGCGGCAATGTCCGGATCGGTGAGGGGAGAACACTGCTGGTACCTCAAAGGCCTTACCTGCCTTTGGGTACGCTGGCCAGTGCCTTACTTTATCCCTGCAGCCAGGATCGCCAGTTTTCTATCGACCAGGTCAGCCTCGCGCTCGATCAGGTCGGGTTGCCCTCGCTGGTTTCGCAGCTGGATGTGGCGGATAACTGGAGCCAACGCTTATCCCTAGGAGAACAGCAGCGATTGGCTTTTGCCCGGGTGCTTTTGATGCGACCTAATCTCCTTTTTCTGGATGAAGCGACTGCCGCCCTGGACGAGGCAGGTGAGGCTCGCCTTTATGGTCTTCTTCGCTCTGACGACTGGCGTCCTACCGTTCTGAGTGTCGGCCATCGAAGCACGCTGCTCAGTTACCACGACGATATCGTGGACCTCACGCCGTTTATCCCCTTCCGGGAACCGATCATGCTCCCGCTGCCAGCCCAGGTCGAAGACCCTGCTGTCGCCATCAGCTCAGGCTACGCGTAACCGCGAGGAAACGCGGGAACTGGGACCAAATGAACATCGAATTTCGAATCTAGAACTTCGAATACCATTTGGGAAGGTCACCTGGAGCGGACCAGAGTCGTTATAAGGGAGGGAGGAACCATCCAATCTTCCAGCGCTCCAGCGTTCACTTCTGATATCCCGTAATCTGCTGACATACGGTTGTCATTGCCTGGTGTTACCTAAGCCCTGTTTGATCAGTCCGAATGTCCGGGCTGCTCTCACCGACTCCGAAAACGAACCAACTCATGAATACGAATGTCGCCATTATCGGCTCAACCGGACGGAGCGCTTCTGCTTGGACCGATGCCTTTGTTGCTGCGGGGTATGCGGTTCGCAGCCTGGTCCGGCATCCGAGGCTGCTGCCCAATCGCCCTGGCATAAGATACAGGCGTCTCGATTTAGACGATCCTTCGACCTATCAACCTGCTTTGGAAGACATCGATACGCTGGCGCTCGTTACGCCGGCTGATCCTCGACAACCAGAATGGGAAATCGGTCTGATCAATGCGGCTCGAAACACCAGTGTCCGACGGATCATAAAGCTGTCGGTCATCGGAGCAGATTTTATCTTTCCGCTCTCGCCCTTTGCCCGATGGCATGCCGAAATTGAGGACGCGCTGCGTACGTCAAGGATCACCCATGTGATCCTGCGGCCGAACTTCTTCATGCAGAACCTGCTCATGCAAAAGGACGTTATCGAGTCTGGCATCTACATGGAACCCATAGGAACCGCGTCGATCAGTTTTGTCGATGTGCGCGATATCGCTGACATTGCGGTGATAGCAGCCTCAGGCGCACTCGATGATCAGGCTCTCACGCTCACGGGACCCGAGAAATTGAGCGGCGACGAGGTTGCCGCCTTCCTCAGTAAAGCGACCGGCACCGCTATCCACTTTGTCTCACCCGATATCAGCGAGTTCCGAGCCACCCTGCTCAGCCGGGGAATGCCTGAATGGCACGTGGCGGCGCTAGCTGAGTTGTACAGCCTCGTCCAGAACCGCCATGGCGCCTATCTCGGTTCAACTACATCGAGCATTGAAGAGGTAACCGGCCAATCGCCTCGCACGCTCGAAGAGTTCGTGAACAGCGCATTCCGCCTCCGCCGATCGGGCAGGGGTAGCTTTGATTGGCAAGTGGCACGGCGCTTCTTTCACCAATTCCTAGGAGACCGTCTCGATCGGGACGCCCGATGGCCGGTTGGTTTTAAGTTGTGATTCGAAAAATTTGGTGCGCGTTTGGAGTGCTGGAGGATCGCGTCCCCGCGATCCTTGCGGAGTTCGGAAATCGGGGGACCGGATCTCCCTAAACAACGCGCAAGGAGGCGTCCTCTCCCAGCGTCCGGGGCCTGATCCACAAGACCGGTCGTTTACGCCGGCCTTGACGGCGTTCGGCATTCTCCGTCAGAGCTTGGCTGCGTACGCATCTTTGGTGGCGGCTGCTCTGGTTTTCGTCCGATATACGAGTTCAAACAGCGGCGACGCCATCAGCGTGGTGACGATGGCCATCAGCACCATGATCGAAAATAGGGCCGGCTGAATGAGCCCCTTCTGCAGTCCAATATTCAGGATAATCAGCTCCATCAATCCGCGGGCGTTCATGAGCGTGCCTACCGCCAGGGCGGTGCGATTACTTTCGCCGTTCAGACGAGCTGCTAACCAGCAGGCCGCGCCTTTAGCGGCTACCGCTGACAACAACATCACAACACTGATCAATAACAATTCCAGACTGTTTACCGTATCCAGGCGGGTATTCAGACCCGAGAAGGTAAAAAACATCGGGAGCAGAAAAACAACCGCGATTGGCTCAAGTTGCTTCCGCAACTCCTTGGTGAAAAAGCCGCGCGGCATTGCTATCCCCAGAATGAAACCGCCGAAAACGGAGTGAATGCCGATCGCATCGGTAATCCAGGACCCTAACATTAACAGGGAGAGAGTGGTTGCTAGCAGGGTTGGAGTAATTTTGCCGTTGGCTTGTGCGATGGTATCGAACTTTGTAAAAAGCTTCCGACCGACGGTTAAGGTGAATAGTCCATAAATCAGGCCGCCGCCGATGGCTTGAATGGCCGTGGTCGCGCTACCGCCAAAACTGGCCAGCACAATTGCGAGAACGCACCACGCAATCACATCATCAATGGCGCCCGCGGCTAACGCCAAGGTCCCGAGAGGTGTGCCGGTTATGCCCCGTTCGTAAATGATACGGGCTAACATCGGAAACGCCGTGATTGACATCGCCGCTCCCAGGAACAGCATCGCTTCGGGTTGAGTCGCCTGGTCCGAAAAAAGCCCTGGTACTTTCCAGAGCCAAATCGCCAGACTGCCTCCGAGTATAAACGGCGCCGCCATGCCAGCCACAGACACCGAAATCGCACTGCGCGCTTTGGATCGGAAGAGATCGGTTCTAAATTCGGCTCCCACCAGAAACATGTAGAGGCCTACTCCCAGCTGGGCTAACACATATAAGAGCTTTAACGAATCCTTGGGGAATATCGCCTGTTGCAACCCGGGGCAAAGCAGCCCGAAAACCGATGGCCCGATGATGACTCCCGCTATCATTTCACCCACTACTTGCGGCTGTCCAAGGCGGCGGCCCAGGAACCCCACACTTCGGCAGACTGCTAGAATGAAGAATACCTGGAAGAAGAACAGCGCAGATAGCTGGTTGGGACTCATCGCCGGTCACTGGCCTAACTACCTTCTCGGTTGGTCAGGGTCAACGGAAAGAGATTAGCCTCGGAAATGGCTAGGTCGAGAGGCGGGAAAGGGGTTCGCGTCTAGTCGCTCAAATATTTGGGAGGCTTGGCAGCTGGTCACTGAGTGCAATGCCTTAACCGGCAGATACATTAATGATTAGATGTCCGTTCTTGGTTGCGCTTATCGGAAGAACGGGCAGGTCGCGTTTAGCCGGTCCTTCTGTCACTTTGCCTTCCTCGCTAAATTTTGAGCCGTGGCATTTACAGGCAAACGTATGATCGATTTGCGGCGTCAGCTTGCATATGCGGTGGGTGCAATAAGCTGAAAGTGCAACTAGCTTTCCATTCTTGCGGACTAAAAAAAAGCCGTGATCGCGGAACTTGTCGTAAATCCCGTCGGATGTGTAAAGGCTGGATGGTCCGGCATCGATCAAGTGATCTCCCGATGACGATCCTTCTGAATCTTCAACCAGGGCCAGTCCGGCAGTCAGGAGAGCTAAGAAACGCCTTCTGCCGATCCTGGTTAGCTTTTTCTCAGGTTCGCCATTCATCGATCTCAATATTCAAATACTAGACTGGTGATGATACCCCAGTGCAGGTCTTGCCTAGCGCCCCTGTCGATTGGGAAAACATATCCGATACCCAGGCGCGGCTGAATGCTGCCAATCGTTTTCAGATTAGCGCGGATCGCTAGGTTGCCTTTGATCGAGGTGGCGCCGTTCTGGCCGCTATCGAGACCGGTTTCTCCCAGCAGTTCAAAAACCGGAATCAGCTGTAAGACATGGGGGATCGGGAGCTCTTCATGCTGAATCGTGTAACCGAAGACAAAGCCGTATTCGAAGGTCTGCAGTCCGCCATCTGGTCCCGGGCCCGTTAGCGTCGAGTAACCAAGAATTGACTGCACCGTGAAATGCTCGCCTAGCCGGAGGTCGTTGAACACTTTGGGAACGAACTCTGCGTTCTTACTGAGCGTGGAACCAGTCGGAATTCCGGCCTCGAAAGCCACTCCAAAAGTGGAATCCAGGAATCCGTTGCTGGAGACATATTGAAACACTGGAACGCGGGCCCCCAAATCAATGTTATCGAAACCTTCCTGTCTTTGCCCGTTGGCTATGTCCCACTGGTAGGGAATTTCGATTTCCAACGTAAGTACTCCAAACGCCTTTTCGATTTCGCCGGTGACGACGTCGGAGTGTTGGCTGCCGATTTTGGAATGCAACCAGTCGAGCCGGGCTTCGTTAGTCTCAAGATCAGAGTCATCGACGATGAACGGTTCTGGAAAGACTCCTTGGCCATATCCACTTCGACTATCGAGCAGCCCGAAGAGACCATAACGGGTGCTGGTCTGCTCCGCGGCGGATTCGTTGCTCGTGGGACCCGCAAGCGCCTGGCTCGGCTGGGAGACGGTCGCGCAAAGCGACAGAATGAGTGCGGCTTGGAAGAGCGGAAAAGGGGAGGCGAGCATCTGCTAAATGATATTGATTCTCAGTAGCAATAGCAAGCAGTGGCTTCTCGCTTACGAAACTTGATTTCTGCGAGATTCCTTACTCGACGGAGTTCGGCCAGAAAAGGGGTCACGCGTTTGGCGCACTTTGTCCTGCCCAAAAGACGAGGAAGCGCCCTGAACGCCGTCATGACCGGTAGCTGGAGGGCGCGCGTCCTCACGCGCCCGGAGAGCAATCGCGGCCTCAAACTTTGGAAATTTTCCGAAAAGAGATCGAGAGGGACGCAACCCTACACGCCTCAGGTGCTCCCA
>JAFAVN010000516.1 GCA_019242435.1 Verrucomicrobiota bacterium
GACCAACATTTTGCCGCCTGTTTCCACATGGGCCTTGTACCCTTGAGCGGCATCCTTCAGTGAGGCCGCATTAAAGTGGCGATAATGATGCGAGATGAACTCAGCGATGGTGCTCATTGTCTGGGCCTTTCGAATGTACCGATTCTCTCGAAAGATCAATAGCGGAGTAATGGGGTTGGGTTATGGAGTATTGGGGATAATGCCGAACTTGTTGACGAATTTTGGTCGCCGATTTTGGTGGGGTGCGGTCCTTTTTATGACTTTGGTTCTGATTGACGGGTCCATGAATTTACCTGCATTTGGCCAAGCTGAGTCGCCAGCGGCGAGCGGGGGCAAACTATTTCAGATGCGATGCTTCGTTTGCCACGGACGCGATGGAAAGGGGCATGGTCCGTCTTCGAATGACTTAGCGGAGAAGCCACAGGATTTTACCGACGGGAGTTGGCAACGAGCAACACCGGATGATCAGCTTCGAAAGGTCATCCAAGGAGGCGGGCTAGCGGTGGGTAGAAGCGACGCTATGCCGCCAAATCCAGATCTAACCCCGGACCAGATATCAGCGTTGATTGCGTACATCCGAAGCCTGGCGAAAACGGGCGGATGACGTAGACAGTTGCTGGAAGCTCCCGCATGGCAAATGACAAGTAATAAACACGGCCAACCGTCTTCGCCGCTAAAGGACCGAGGGCACAATTTGTCACCTGTCATTTGTCATTTGTCATGGGGGAGCTTCCAGCAACTGTCCTACGGAATGCCTAAACTGTTGCCCCTGTCACGATCGTTCTGCTGGGTTTTTGTTTTGTTTTTTGCCTCGACCGGCTTGACGTTTGCCGGTGACCAGCCCTCGATTCAGGTAGAGCGTCCCTGGATGCGAGCTGTTCCCAATGCGATGGATGTGACTGCTGTCTATATGACGATTGTAAACAATGGGGCAACCTCCGCTCGCCTGGTTGGGGGTGCGACTGGCCTGGCCGAATCGGTCGAACCAATGGTGACCACGAAAGAGGGGCAGGGCTTGAAACAAGTGGTCGGGATGAAAAAGGTCGATGCCTTAGAAATCCCGCCGCATGGTAAACTGGTCTTGGAGCCGAATGGCAATCATTTGATGGTGATGGGACTCAAACAGCATCCCAAAGAAGGCGATCAAATCGATTTCACAATCAAATTGGAACCTGGCGACCAAGAGCTACATTTGAAAATCCCGGTTTCCAAGACCCCTGTAAAATGAGTGTGTTGCTGCCGAAAACCGATGCTGCGCCGCCCCCCGCCAGGCGGCGTTTTTTTGATTGGCGGGCCTGGGTTGTCGCGGTCACTCTTTTAGTCGCGGTCGGCTTATCGATTTTGCTCGGCGCTAGACATCAAGCCCAACAAGCTTTTTTCGGGATGCGCCTTTTCCCGTTAAAGGCCGCTTATGATTTTGAATTACGCGGTTCCGATGCTCAGCCCGTTCGCCTCGATCAGCTACACGGGAAAGTCGTGCTCTTCCTCTTCGGTTTCACCCATTGCGCGAATGTCTGCCCGACCTCATTGACGAATCTGGCGCAGGTTTACCAAGCGTTGAGGCCTGAAGAACGGAAACAGATCCAAGTGATATTTATCAGCGTTGATCCTGGGCGCGATAATGCCCAGACATTGCAGGAGTACACCACATCGTTTGACCCCAGCTTTGTGGGGCTGACTGGAACCAAGCAGGCTATCGATCAAACGGTTCAGGCCTACGGCGGTAGCTATCAGTTTGTACCTGGATCGAGTGGTGCCGCTAACGACTACTCCGTAGACCACAGCGCCTATGCTTACCTGATTAATCGTTCAGGAATGTTAGAGCTCCTGTACGATAACGAAAAGCTGACCAACATCGATCGCATGGTAGGCGATATCCGAGCAGTGCTGCGGGAGCAATGATGCCAGGTGAGATCGATGAGAGTTTTTAGATTGCTGTTTTTGGTTTGTTGGCCTTGGTTCGCAACCTTCGCAAACGCTGAAAAAGTCACTATTGCTGCGGCGGCCGACCTGAAGTTCGCCATGGATGAGATTGTGAGTGCCTTCAAGAGCACAAACCCGGGCGCTGATGTGGGCGTTGTCTATGGTTCATCCGGCAATTTTTACACCCAACTCAAGCAAGGAGCGCCTTACGACCTTTTCTTTTCCGCAGACATCGCTTACCCGCGCGACCTTGTGAATAGCGGGCTCGCTGCTTCGGAGGTTAAACCCTACGCCTTTGGGCGCATCGTACTTTGGAGCGCGAGCCTGGACGCTTCGAGGATGACGCTGGAGAGTCTCACCGATCCCAAGATAACCCGGATTGCTATCGCCAACCCCAAGCATGCACCGTATGGCCAGCGGGCCGAGGAAGCATTGAGATCGGCGGGCCTGTGGGAAAAGATCGAACCCAAGCTGGTCTACGGCGAGAACATCGCCCAGACGGCGCAATTCGTGCAGACTGGCAATGCCCAGGTCGGCATCATTGCTCTTTCTCTGGCCGTCAGCCCCGAACTCGCGAGCAAGGGCGGCTATTGGCTGGTTCCGGAAAACCTGCACCAGCCGCTGGAGCAAGGCTACGTCATTACCAAGCGCGCTGAGAACAATGCGTTAGCTCGGCGATTTGCCGATTATATCGCTGGCAAAGACGCGCGCGCGATAATGATCAAGTACGGGTTCGTATTGCCCGGCGAAATCGCCGGCAGCTAGAACGCCGTCGTGCTTCTTGAGTCGGCCGCAAAATTCTTTCAACATGGGCGTTGAAAGATGGACATACTGCTGAGCGACAGCGACGTACGATCACTCTGGCTGACGGCGCGTTTGGCTGGGACCGTCACCATCATTCTGCTTCTGGTAGGCACTCCGATTGCCTGGTGGCTGGCCCGAACCAGGGCACGGTGGAAAGGAGCTATCGGGGCGGTAGTGGCCCTTCCGCTCGTGCTGCCGCCTTCGGTTCTTGGTTTTTATCTGCTGTTGGCGATGGGCCCTAGCGGACCTGTGGGAAAGGTCACCCAGGTGCTTGGCTTAGGGCTTTTGCCTTTCACGTTCTGGGGGTTAGTGGTTGCTTCTGCATTCTATTCGCTGCCCTTTATGGTCCAGCCGCTGCAGACCGCCTTCGAGGCAATCGGAGAGAGACCGTTGGAGGTAGCTGCTACACTGCGGGCATCTCCCCTGGATGCCTTTTTCACGGTGGCTGTGCCGTTGGCATTGCCTGGTTTCTTGACTGCTTCCATCCTGACCTTCACCCACACCGTGGGTGAATTCGGAGTAGTGCTTATGATCGGTGGCAACCTACCGGGCGTTACCCGGGTGGCATCAGTTCAAATCTATGACCATGTTCAGGCGCTGGAATACGCGGAGGCCCATCGTCTAGCGGCGGTGATGTTGATTTTCTCGTTCCTGGTGTTGCTGGCTTTGTACGCCTGGCGTCCCAATCTGAAGAAGGCGTCGTGACATGGAAAATATTCAAGCCTGTTTTCGTCTTAATTTGCCAAGTTTCCGGCTCGATGTGGATTTGGACGTGCCGGCGAGAGGGGTGACGGCTTTCTTCGGACCTTCAGGTTCGGGCAAGACGACGCTGCTACGCTGCACTGCCGGCCTGGAACGTGCCCCGGAAGGGCGCCTTACCGTCGCCGGCGAAGTCTGGCAGGACGCGCACCACTGGATCCCAACCCACAAACGGCCGCTTGGCTACGTTTTCCAGGAAGCGAGCCTGTTTCCACATATTACAGTGCTGGGCAATCTTCGCTACGGTAGGCGACGGATCAGTGATGCAGCGCGGGTGAGTGTTGACCAAGCTATCGAGTTGCTCGGGATCGGTCATTTGCTGGAGCGCAGACCTGAGCGGCTTTCTGGTGGCGAACGTCAACGGGTAGCGATTGCCCGAGCGCTGGCGGTCAACCCGCGGCTATTATTGATGGATGAGCCCCTAGCGGCACTAGATTTGAAGCGTAAACAGGAAATCCTCCCCTACCTGGAACGCTTGCATGCCGAGTTGGAAATCCCGGTGTTCTATGTCAGCCATTCCCCGGACGAGGTAGGGCGACTGGCGGATCACCTGGTTGTAATGGAGGCCGGCCGAGTGCTGGCTAGCGGCCCATTGGCTGAGACGCTCGCCCGGCTGGATCTTCCGATTCGGCTCGGTGAAGATGCGGGTGCCATTCTTGATGCAACCGTAGGTACTGTGGACAAGCCATGGCATTTGATGCGTTTGGATTTTTCGGGAGGCAGTCTCTGGGCGCGGGACAGTGGATTACCGATCGGCCACAGGGTCCGAGTTCGCGTACTTGCTAGAGACGTGAGCTTGGCAGATCAATTGGGGCATAGCAGCATCCAGAACGTGCTCGATGGACGTGTGGACGCCATCAGCGAGGACGAACACCCCGGGCTGGCTCTGGTCCGCCTTCAGGTGGGAGAAGCCATGTTCCTGGCCCGTTTGACTAAACGAGCCGCTTCGTCCTTGGGTCTGAAAGTGGGAAAGAAACTATGGGTGCAGGTTAAGTCGGTTGCACTCCTGCAGTAGAGAAACCAGAACTGTCGCTCAGGCTTTCTCAACCGATACATTGGTAGCCTTTACTAACGCATGTACCGAGTCGCCTGGTTTTAATCCTAATTCGTCCGCAGAACGAGTCGTGATAACGGCGGCGATCGGCCCGACTTGGGTATCGATCACTACTTCGGTGAGCACTTTATCAGACGTGATTTCCCGAACGGTGCCACTGATTCGATTGCGGATGCTCTGGCTCATGCCGGCACACTGACCGGTCCTGGGATCGTGTGCAATCCGGAAAATGTGCCGATCCAGTTGCGCACTCGTTTCGACAGTAGTACACAAGTGAGCGATGCAAGGGAAACGCATACTCGCTGCCATTGCACTGATGATAATGCCGGTCTCATTCCTGGCTGCACAGGAAAAGGCAAACCCGTCTTATCAAAGCGACCTGGAGGCAATAAAGGGCGAATTGAAGTCTCAGGAGGACCGGATCAACAAACTATCCCTGGAGGTTGGCCGGTTGACTGAGGCCTTGAGAGAAAAGGGAATTAGCGTTGCTCCAAAAGCCTCTTCGGCAAGTGCTCCCAAAGCTTCCCCGGCAAATACTCCCAAAGCTCCTGCGGCGAATCCGAGCGCAACCGTTCCGGGCACGGTCGGGGTGGATAACGCATCTCCGGCAGGCGGTCGTACCCATGTAGTCGCAAAAGGAGAAACCTTGACTCAGATCGCGAAGCAATACGGAGTGACGGTGGCCGATATTGAACAGCTCAACAACATCCAGGATGCAAAAAAGCTGCAGATCGGTCAGACCTTGAAGATTCCAGGTGGCGGAGCGGCATCGCCGTCACCCTCACCATCGGCTCAAGAATAGCGGGTGCGCAGTAGTTGCTTTCCAATTTGTAAATCAGTAGTGTATTCATATGCCCGAGAGGACGCAAAAACCACCAGCGCCGGCACCCTGGGAACCGAAGCAGGGAGACGGAGACGGACCGCGGAGTCCTGATGTATCTAAGCCAGACACGAAAGATTTGTTGAAGCGGATGCGGAAAGTCGATCCTAACCAGTCGAAGCGCTATCGGCAGCGGACTGGTCAGTAAGATGGAGTTGTTCGATTCGAGCTCCGCGAATCCAGGGGATTTCGCAAGCGTACTGCGGCGACGCGGCATCTTAAGGGAGCAAGAACATTCTGAGGGACCACTATCGTTTACTGGCGCGAACCATTTGCCGGTCCAGGAAACGCAGGCGACCACGATACTCGCGTTTAAATTTGCCGATGGAGTTCTGGTTGCAGGAGACCGGCGCGCTACCGCCGGTAATGTTGTGATGTACGATCGGGCCGACAAGGTTATAGAGATCGATCGGCATTCAGTCATGGCGATCGCCGGGTCACCGGCAACTGCTTGGGAGATGGCTCGAGTTCTGGAGCATTCTTTCCAGTTCTACCGACGCAGCCAACTGCAGGAAATGAGTGTTGAAGGCAAGGTAAGGGCGCTTTCCAAGCTGCTTCGCGATAATCTTGGAATGGTATTGCAGGGCGTGGGAGTAGTTGTCCCCTTGTTTGCAACGTATGATCTGAGTGCGCCGGACCCAGCCAAAGTCTTTTTTTACGACGCCATGGGCGCCCAGTTCGAGGCGACCGATTTCGCAGCCAGCGGTTCAGGCGGCCCAGCCGTTCGCAGCGTGCTCTATTATGAGAACACGTGGGGCAAAGCCCCGCTGCGGGACCTTGACCGGGAGGGGGCTATCACCGTCGCATTAAAAGCGCTGGATACCGCTGCTGAGGCCGATACCGCGACCGGAGGAATTGACCGGCAAGGCAAAATTTTTCCGCTTATCAAGATCGTGAGCCGCCAAGGAATCACTTCTATAGCTCACGATCAGCTTTCCTCCCTGTTTCGAGCGGTTATATCTCCTTCATGATTGACGAACCGTATCGTTGGGTCGAGGCGATCGCGAATCGCCGTGAGTACATTGAAAGCGAACTGGCAACCGGCAGCCCAACGGTTGGCCTGAGTTGTGTTGAAGGGGTTCTGCTCCTGACGTTCGGCAAAGATCGAAAGAAGATCTTCGAGATCTACGATCAAATCGCACTTGGGGGTATCGGTCACCCCGGCGATATCGAGCGGCTTCGGATGACGGCGATCGAACTGGCAAGCACAGAAGGATTCAGCCGCTCGGCCAACGACGTTTCGTTACGCCGTATGGCTACTTACAATTTTAGCCCCGCTCTTAAACAAGCCTTCGAACAGATCTACGGCGCACCTTATCTGGCACGACTTTTGTTTGCGGAAGTTGGTCCCACGCCGGCAGAAGATCTATTCGTCACCCTGGATTACGACGGTTCGATGACCGCCAGTTCGATGACTTCGGGTAAAGGGAAGGATCATTTTGGCGTGATCTCTGGTACGCGGCGTTCGACCGGGCAGATCGCTTTGTTTCTTCGGAGCATCCCCGTGGGCTCTGTGGAAAGCGCCGTAACCGCAGCAGTGAAGGCATGGGGGATAGGTCTTTACAGCCTGGATGAGGAGCACACGGAAACGCCTGCCCCGGAGGCCTTGCAGAGCTTCATAAAAGACCAATTACAGGAGTACACCCTGGAGACGGCCCTGCTCGAGCGTACGCCAAAAACTCGCATCGCTTTCAGCGATTTGGACCCAGACCTGCTTAACCGTGTTCTTTCGGAATACTCGTAGGATAATTTTAGACATTCTGGCGTGGATCGGCCTCTTGCTTCTCATCAGGTCGATGCTCCTGCTGCTCGAACTTCCGCCTCGATAATGAAACAATTTTCGATATCATCCGTCATTACCGCTACAACCCAAAGAAGACTAACCGTTTGCCGATGAAAACTTTTCTCTGTTTTTGCGCGATCGCGGTTCTTGCAGGAACCGCTTGGGGCGATGAGTTGACCAGGGCAGTTCAACAGAGACTAAAAGATCAGGGCTTCTTTTATGGCGACGCGACCGGGCAACCTGGCTCCGAAACGGATGCAGCCATTCGCCGGTATCAGATCCGATACGGGCTCAAGGTAACAGGAGGACTGAACGATGAGACGATGCATTCCTTAGGGCTGAAGTCGGGCGATTTTCCGCCGCCTCAAAACGCCGTGCGCCGTGGCAACGAAACCAATGCGCCTCCCCCGGCGAGTTCGCCGAAGGCCGCACCAAGGCCACAAGCAGCTCCTGCTCAGGCTTTGCCTCCGAAGGCAGCAGCTACTCCGGCAGCGCGACCAAGGGCGGCTGCCACACCGCGACCGTCCCCTTCTAGCCGCCGGGCTGCGCCAACCTACCGGCCACATGTTCCCGAGGAGACTCCCGACGAAGAACCTCAGCCGAACCAACCGCCGGGAGAGCATTATCGGGCCACGCCGCCGGAAACCGAACCGCCGGGTCGGAATTACGGCGGCGAGAACCAATATCGTCCCGGTGGGCCGAATTACGGAGGACTGTTTGCCGGCGGGCTTTATAGCCGTGCCCCTTCACGAGTGAAGCTCCACGTTCTGGAAGCGATTCAAAACGAGCTCGGGCATGCGGGCATTTATCGGGGTGAAGTCGATG
>JAFAVN010000548.1 GCA_019242435.1 Verrucomicrobiota bacterium
CGCCCACTGCCTGGCCGATGCTTGCCGCGCTGGGGATCACTTTGATTGCAGCCGGGTTCGTCACCAGCATTGTCGTCGCCTTGGTGGGAGTGCTCGTGGGACTGGTGGGCGGAATCGGCTGGTTCCGAGAGCTGTTTCCAGTTCCAAACCACGAATTTGTACCTTTTGTTGACCCCTCTAAACAGGCGACGTCCGTCAAGATTTCACAACGCCAGATCAGCCACTTAGCACCAGGCGCCGGCGGGCACCGAGCCTATTATCCAGTCCGAGTTCACCGATATTCTTCCGGGATTCTTGGCGGATTAGCCGGAGGAGCCGCCATGGCAGTTTTAGCGCTGCTGTACGGTCTTATCTTTCAGCATAGCATCTGGTACCCGATCAATTTATTGGCTGCTGCGGGTTTGCCGGCCATGGCGACGGCAAGCGTGGAAAGTCTGAAAGAGTTTCATTTATCAGCCCTGATCGTGGCCTTACTAAGCCATGGTGCATTGTCGATTTTGGTGGGGATGCTCTATACGGTTCTCTTGCCGATGTTACCGGCGCGCTTCGAATGGTTCTGGGGCGGAATTATCATCCCGCTGATCTGGACAGCGATGCTTTTCCCAATGTTCGATATCGTTAACCCGGCGCTGGCCCAGCATGTCGATTGGCTCTGGTTCATTATCTGTCAGGTCTCCTTCGGAATTGTCGGCGGTTACGTGGTCTTCAGGTCGCAAAAGGTCGAGACGATGCAAACCTGGTCGCTGGCAGCCCGCATGGGTATGCACGCGATGGAAGCTGAAGAGGAGCGATGAAGCACATCCGCTCAGCGTTCGGCGTTTGGCGTTTGGCGTTCGGCGACCGCGAACCTGTGGACATGACGTTACTCCGATACTCCATCGCCCGGGTCGCGCCTTCGACAATAAAGTTCCTTGGTTGTATTTGTCTGACCGCTAGCCTCCTCGTGTTGTCCGGTTGTGACCGATTGCCGGGCAAACCTAAGGAAAGCGATCGATGGCAGCCTGCAGAAGCAAATAAAGACTTCAAGAGTCTTTTCGCCATGAATTGCCGCGCCTGTCATGGTGACGAAGGTGTGATCGGACCGTCTATTTCCGTTTTGGATCCGTTCTATGCCACGATTGTTCCTGGGGACGTTTTGAAGAAAGTGATCGCGGAGGGGATTCCGAGGACCGGTATGCCGGGCTTCGCCCGCTCGAGTGGCGGTGAATTAACTGACGAGCAGGTCGAAATTCTGGTTAACGGGATCAAGGCTAGAGGAAACACCCAAAAGGAGGACAATCTTCCTCCCTATTCCGCGCCTCTGGGAAATGCCGGGCACGGTTCCGAGGTATTCAACCAGGATTGTGCCGGTTGTCATGGCCAGCTCGGACAAGGTGGCAAGAATGGCGGATCGGTGGTGGAACCGGACTATTTGCGTCTGGTCTCGGATCAATACCTCCGAAGCGTGATCGTTGCCGGCCGGCCGGAACTGGGTATGCCGAATTCTCAAAAGCAACCGAAGGGCCCTCCAATGTCATCGGAAGACATATCGGATGTGGTTGCTTGGCTGGTGTCTCACCGCCAGCCGAATGAAGTGGCTCAAGCGACCCCTTCACCAATCCCAAACGGTACACCTCAATAGTTATGGCTTCGACTGATCCAAACCAAAGCAGTGGGCATGAAATGCCGAAGTATGATTACCAATCTACCCGGCGCGATTTCCTATTAAAACTCGGGGTGGCCATAAATGCGATCGCAGGAGCGCTGGTCGGTATTCCCATCATCGGTTTCTTTATTGCAAGCGCAGTGAAAAGGAAGGAAGCTTGGGTCTCGCTCGGATCAATTGAACAGTTCCCGGAACAGAGCACCCGCCGGGTGGCTTTTCTCAATCCATATCACACCGCGCTCGATGGCGCGACTGCGCAGATACCCTGTTTGGTAAAACGGTTGAGCGGACAGGACTTCAAGGTTTTCGCGATCAATTGTACACACTTGGGTTGTCCCGTGCGTTGGTTCGAACAGTCAAAGTTATTTCTCTGCCCCTGCCATGGAGGCGCCTATTACGAGGATGGAAGCCGGGCTGCCGGGCCGCCGCCTCGCGGTTTGTACGTTTATGAACATATAGTGAAAAATGGCGAGCTGTTGATTAAGGCCGGCACTATACCAAACCTGTCTAATACTTAAGGTCTCAGTCATGATGTCAACGCTGCGCAATGTCGCGCTTTGGTTGGACCGGCGGCTACACCTGGCTAAGCTCTGGGAGCAAACCGCCGGGCATCCGGTTCCGAAAAGCTCAGGGAGTTGGTTCTACACGTTCGGCAGCATGAC
>JAFAVN010000110.1 GCA_019242435.1 Verrucomicrobiota bacterium
GTGGCCCAATCGGATTCGAATGCTCGTCCCGCTCGGTGCTTCCTTGGATTAACAGGGGCAGACTAGCTAAATTCTAAATGGGAACTGCTCAGCGGGTTAGCTACCGGTGGGCTATTCCCGGGAGCCGCCTGTTATCTACTCTTTTAACTAGAGACCGACCAAGCGGCTCCCCTTCAGTTTTGGCGGGCGACGCCGCTGGAGAACCAATGCGACCGCCGGTGGGCGCGGCCAAACGCCCATACGCCTATACGCTGACACGCCCATCACGGCCAAGTCTTCTGTTCTTCGGAGAAATCTTTTAGCCGGATTTTCATCTGCCGGGACAGCAACCAGCGCACGCCTAACATATCGATAGTCGCGCGCAGCGCTCGATTACCGAAAGTGTATTTGCTGGTGCCGTGGAGCCGGGGACGATGGTTTACCGGTACCTCGACCAGGTGATAACCCATTCCTTTGATAAGGGCCGGGAGGAACCGATGCATACCGTAAAACGGGATCAACGCTTCCCGGCATTCGCGACGCATTGCCTTCAGGGTGCATCCGGTGTCTCGTACACCGTCTTTGGTGAAACGGCTGCGGATGGCGTTAGCAATGAAACTTTGCCCCCTTTTGAACCAGTCATCTCGGCGCTTTATCCGATAGCCGCAGACCAGGTCTGCTCCCTTTTCGATCTCCTCCAACAGGCGCGGAATATCGTTAGGATCATTCTGGAGGTCACCATCCAAAAGAACCAGAATTCGTCCACGCGCCATTACCAAACCGGCATAGATAGCGGCGCTCTGGCCGCTGTTCTTTACAAACTGAAGCAGTCGAACCGTCGATACTCGCTGGATTTCAGCGACGGAGTTGTCTGTTGAACCGTCGTCCACGAACACAATTTCGTGATCATAATCGTGCAAGACAGAAAAGAGCTCCTTTTGAAGCTGAGGCAGGCTCTCCGCTTCATTGTAGATTGGAACAACGATCGATATCTCCGGACTATGATTCACAAAGGAAGCGTCTGATATTGGTAACAAGCGAAAATTCGAAATTCGCGCAAAGGCTGGTGCCGCCGGCTTAGCTGGAAGTGGCGGACGAGCTCCCAGCGGGTGAAAGAATTCTGCAAGTTCTGAGGCGGAGTTTGCTCGGCGGCATCGCTAATGTAAAGGGCGGTACGATTGATAAAGTTGTTAACTCCAGCCTGTTCGGAAAACAACGAGTTAACCTCGGATTTGTCGGCTGGTTCAACAAACTCGTCGTACCTGGGCCAAAAGGAAAACTCATTCTGAATGTCCTGGGATTCCGGAATATAAATCGGCGGATGACCCGGTTCTTCGACTCTCGGATGCGGCAAATAAAAGGAAAGGATCGCGGCGGTTCTGTAATCGTTACCGATCAGGAACACAGGCTCGCCTAATTTCTGTTCAAAATCGCTTCTAAATCGACCGATCTCTTCTGCCGCGGTCTTCCAACCGAGCCGATGCGCCGAAGGGTGGTTAGCGTAGGATATCGGCAGACCGACTCTTTGTAGAAGATCAGGATCCAGTATGAAGAGCGTGAACATGGCGGCGACCGCCAGCCCGATAGCTGCCAGTGCCCTGGACGAGCGGCCGGACGGCAAAACGTCAAGATACCAGACACAGGCTAGCAAGCCGAGGCTGACAAATGCGGGAGCAGTCTCCCCTGGCGCAAGGCCTCGGCCAAACCCGAATAGCGCATACGCCGCCAGAACCGGCCAACTGAAAGAAAGAAGAAAACTGATTTTGCTGCTCCGAAAAGTTTTGGGAATGAAAGCAACTAGCGTCGCGATCAGCGCGATAAAAAATAATGGAGAGTAAAGGATCAACAGTTGTGTGACGAATTCAACAAAACCGGAGAAATGTCGAACTCGGTCCTTGAGGAAGCTCTCGCTGGAGAGGCTTATCAGCCCAATCCAATCGTGTTGCTGATTCCAGATCAAGGGCGGTAATAGAGAAAGAGCAAAAACGCCAAACAACACGTAAACACCTGGTCGCCGAAACTCGATGCGATATTTTGCCATCAGAACCAGGAAGATCAGGACTGACAATAGTTGGAGGGCGTTGTTATAGCTTGAGAGAAAACCGCATCCGATCAGTGCCCCGGAAAGTGCCCAGAGCCAGATCCCGCTTCGTTGGATGGCGAACCAAAAACAGAGCAGGGCTGCCGTCCAAAAGAAGAGGGCTAGTATTCCCGGTGTCATCAATAAGCTATCCAGATTGAAGACCGGGGTCAGGTTCAGAGCAACGACTGACCAAAAAGCAAGCCGTTCTCGGTACAATTGCCGGGCAAAGAAGAAGAAGATCAAGGATACGCCCAACCCAAGCAAGGGACTGAACAACCGGACCCCGAGCTCACTGGGTCCAAGCAATGCGGTGCCCGCGAGGACGGCGACAGCGACCCCTGGTCCTGCACTAAAATAACCGACTCCCGGATGCTGCGCCCACAGATAGTAATAGGCCTCGTCAGGTGTCAATTCTGTCTGGCTCGCCAGGAGAAGGCGAAGTCCGGTTAACAGAACGAGGAAGATAAGAAGAATCCGGATCCGAGGCGTCATCGTGTAGCGGAAGGAACCAGCTCCGGATGAAGTAAATAAAATCGAGGAAACCAACGCGCGGTTATCTTCCGGTACAGGTAAGCCAGAAGCGTATAACAGACCAGAGCCCAACCTACGCCAAAGAAAGCCGAGACCAGGACATCGGAAGGCCAGTGTGATCCGCAGTAAATCCGGGAATAGGCAATCAAAGCAGCCGGCAGAATATACCAGGCTCCTCGCCACCCGAAGAACAGGATCGCAAGCGTGGCCAGCAAACTATTATTGAGGGCATGGCCCGACGGAAACGAGCGTCCGCCGGTCGCCCCGCTGGGTGCTGGAGAGTAGGTGATTTCGGGTGCTTGGTTGATGGCGAGGACCTGAGGATGAGTCCTGATAAGAGCAACTTCCCTGACGTCCTCAAGTGCTTGAGCAGGCCGGGGACGGTTGACTGCGAACTTTGTAAATTGAGTGAAGATGCCGTCAGCGACCCCAAGGCTTACCAGCGTGACCACGATGAACGCCCGCCACCGAAAACCGCCCCGCCACAGAAGCAGGGGGATGAGAATGAACAACAGCGGCCGCCAGAGGTCGAAATTGGTCATAATCGCCATCAACCAATCAAGAACCGGGTTGGTCCATTGTCTGTTGATGAGGAAAAGAAGATGCCGATCCATTATTCGCCTGAAGGTCGCTTGAATGACAAATGATAGATGACAGTTTGGCACAGGGGCTTGCCATGACCGGCGACGACAGAGCGTTTTCCGGGGTAGACATCCTTTTTAAAAACGGTCTCCGATTTGCTATTTGTCATCCGTCATTTGTCATTCAAACGAGCTTCAAGCGAGTTTGAGCATGAAACAAGTAAAGAACGCAGCCCTATTTTTCGTCGTCACTCTGGTATTTCTCCAGCGATTCGCATTCGCGGATGAATCAGCCGCGCAAATCTTAAATAGTATCCGATTGGCGGAGATTTCCCAGGAACTCGACGGGCGGTTACGGAAAGAGGACGGCACGATTATTCCTTTTCATCTGAAAGCAGGAGGGGATGAACTGGTCTTTACTTTCAGCAACCCGACGGAAGTGCTCCGGCTCAGGTTCGAAGATAACGGATCCACTCTGACGCGGCAGACCGGTGATCATGAGCGGGTAATCACTGGGGGAAAGCTGAACGATTCGGTGCGCGGCACCGATATCACTTATCTGGATCTTTCATTACGCTTCTTGCATTGGAAAGATTCTCGAATTGAGGGGGAACAGAATTTACGAACGTTCCCCAGCTGGATGATTCTGCTGCAGCAGCCTGACCGCAACACTCCGTACGCATCGGTCCGTGTCTGGGTGGCAAAACAAAGTGGTGCGCTGCTCCGGGCGGAAGCCTTCGATGCCCAAAGCCGGTTATTAAAGAAATTCGAAGTCATTTCTGGCCAGAGAATTGAAGGGAAATGGTTCCTGAAACAGATGCGGATTGAGCGATATGACCCGGATACCGGCAAGCTGATTTCGCGAACGTATCTAGAGATCAACGCGTAGTCTAGCCCTGGTGATTAAGACCTTCCCAGTTTCAGGTTCAACCGTCATTGACAGCTTTGGGACCGTAACCTAATATACGGCTTTTTCGGTCATGAGAACCGCTGGGTTGTACTTCCAGATTCTGCTCGCTTTAGCCGTAACCGCAAACGGCCAAGTCGTTAACCAGGACGAAAACGAATCTTCGCAAAACTTCGTGAACCACGCGATGAAGCTTAGCGACGATGCCCTTTTAACGTTAGAACCGAAAACGCTGGACCAAAGTCTGGCTGCCTTGCCTTCGCTGACCTATGTCTGGCACACCAACATTGTGACCACGATCTTCTGGGTTGGAGAAGCACCCGCTGGCAATAACCCTATCCCAAATCAGGCAAGCGCCTGGGATTTAAATTGGTCTCGGAGTTACGGAGGCGCAGATCTACCGGACAACGGAAGTCGGCAAGGTTTTGTACCGGCCAAATTCGTGCCTCGCCAGAACCCGTTCTATTTTGCGTTACCCTATAACGATGTCTGCGGCGGTAAGACTAAACCGGAAGCGTCTCGGGTTATACCCTGGTTCAAAGAAGCGTTTGTGAAGTCCGGGCAGACGGTGCTGAAGGACCGCTGGATTGCCATGCGGAAGGATAACCGGGTCTGCTATGCCCAATGGGAAGATGTTGGTCCGTTCCGAACTGATCATTGGGAATACGTCTTTGGGAATGACCGTCCTCGCCCCAATCTGAACCGCGGTGCTGGTCTCGATGTCTCACCTGCAGTCAGGGATTATCTGCACATGGGGCAAGCCGATGTAATGGATTGGAAATTCGTAGAGTCGTCGGAGGTACCCCCCGGCCCCTGGGCGCTCTATGGGGAGAACAACCCATTCGTTATCAACCGCCGCAAACAGCAGCAGGAAATCGCCAAAAGGCAATAGACGGGGGTTCGTAGTTCGCAGTTTACGGTTCGCTGTTGGTCAGGGCCTTTGCCGATGCTCCAAGGGTAAGGACAAGCTTTTCTCAAACCGGCCAGGCCAATAAACGCCCTTCAGCGGTGTACGTTGGGACTCCGAACAGTGAACAGTGAACCGCGAGCGGTTACCCCGTCAACGTCCGAACCGGATGGTGTCGCCTTCGTGATCGGCAAATTAAAGCTGAACGCCGGATTGGTGTCGAACTCCGTGAGTTGGCCGGATGATTTTTGCCGACAGAGGGATTTGGCGGTCCCTATACTTCGCTGCGCCATGAGTTTTATCGATTTGACAATGGTTTCGTGGAGAGGAGCGCTAAAATGCCATGCCGGACAGCGCGCGCGCTCATCGCCCAAGCCGATCCGGCTCGGACTCCGGAAGATTGGACGGACGTTATGAAGAAGACAACCTCAAGAACCAGATTAAAGATGGAAAAGCGGAGAACGCTGATTTAGATCGTCTGCGTTACGACCGGTTGGCCGTCGAGATCGATTTGGATACTCTGAGGGAAAGGATTTCCAAATAAGTCGAGCTCGGGCAGCGAAATGGTCTCCACAAAACGATCCTAGGATTATCATGAAACAATTGCGAGTTCTTCTCGTTGGTTTTATCAGCACTTTGCTTGTGCCTGGCCTATTCGGCCAGGAAAAGGAAGTGGGCACCCTGGAAAAGATTAAAGAGGCCCGCGCCATTGCGATCGGGACCCGGGAATCTTCTATCCCCTTTTCTTACTATGATGAAAAGAACGAGGTGGTTGGATTCGCCCAAGACCTGGCGAACTTAGTGGTAGCCGCGGTTAAGAAGAAATTGAATATGCCGGACCTGAGAGTAAAGCTGGTACCGGTTACCTCTCAAACCCGGATTCCGCTGATCCAGAATGGGGCGATCGATCTCGAAGCTGGTTCGACGACCAACAACCTGGAACGAGAGCAACAAGTCGGTTTCTCTGATACTTTTTTCATTGTGAGTACACGGTTGCTGGTGAAAAAGGGTTCGGGAATCAATGATTTTTCTGATCTCAAAGGCAAAAACGTAGTCGTTACCGCGGGAACCACCTCGGAACGCCTGATCCACGCATTGAACGATCAGAAACAGATGCAGATGCAAATCATTGCGGCGAAAGATCACGGTGAATCATTTCTGATTCTTCAGAGCGGCCGGGCGGCGGCGTTTATGTTGGACGACGCCCTCTTGGCAGGGGAGCGAGCGAAAGCGCGTAACCCGAGCGACTGGCTTATCGTCGGTACGCCCCAATCCAAAGAGGCGTACGGGATGATGTTAAGAAAGGGCGACACCGAGTTTAAGGCGCTGGTGGACGAAGCCATCGCTGAGGCGGAACGGGATGGTACAGCGCAGAAGCTATATCAAAAATGGTTCATGTCACCGATCCCGCCGAAGGGATTGAATCTTAACCTTCCGCTGAGCGACGATATGAAACAGCTGTTCCAGAACCCGAATGATAAACCGCTCCAATGATTGGTGACCGGTGAGATGTGAGAGGCGGACAGATGCGGTGACCAATCGGTCGAAATTCGATGCTCTAAATTCGACGCCCTAATTTCTAAATTCCTGCCCAGCCTGGTCGTCGCCGCCATGTGGACGTTCGCCTTTGCTCATCACCTCTCACTTTTCATCTCTTGCTTCTCACCTCTTCCCGAACTTGCTGCCTTCGACTTCAGCGTTTTCCTGCGGGCCAGTCCCGAAGGGAGCATCAACAACCTGATCTATCTCCTCTACGGGCTGGCTTGGACTATGCTGCTGGCTGTTGCCAGCTGGCTCGTCGCTTTCTCAGTGGGTTCAGTGGTAGGAGTACTGCGCACTGCGCCGGGCAGAATCTTGCCGGCAATAGGCGCCTGTTTTGTGGAGCTGTTCCGGAATGTTCCGCTGCTGGTTCAACTATTTATCTGGTTTTTTGTGATACCGGATCTTACGCCGGGCGTTGGGGACTGGTTTAAACAACAACTACCGCCGGTCTGGCAGGAATTTACCAGTGGCACCATTTGCCTCGGCCTTTTTACGGCGGCGCGGATAGCCGAGCAGGTCCGTTCTGGAATTGGCGCCCTCGGTCGAGGGCAAATGGCTGCCGGCTTGGCTTTAGGTTTGAAAAGAACCCAGGTTTATCGGCTGGTATTACTTCCGGTCGCTTACCGGATTCTGATTCCGACGCTAACCTCGGAGTTCTTAAATTTGATCAAGAACACTGCGGTTGCCTCGACCATTGGGTATGTGGAATTGGCGCAACGCAGTGCCAGCATGGCCGATACTACGGCTAGAATCTATGAAGCCTTCACCGCTGCTACCTTGTTATATGCCATTGTCAATGTTCTGGTGATGGTCGGCGCCCGCGCATTAGAAAAATTCACCGCTCTTCCGGGCTACGTAGGAGGGCGAAGATAGTGTTTGGACTGGACTGGAGCTCGATTCCCGGTGCCTTGCCCTTCCTGTGGGAAGGGATGCTGACTACGCTCCAGATCACCTGCTTTGCGGTGATCGCGGGCATTTTGGTCGGCACTTTGTTAGCAGTGATGCGCCTT
>JAFAVN010000058.1 GCA_019242435.1 Verrucomicrobiota bacterium
GATCTAATCCCATTTTTTGGAGCACGTTGACCGCGACGCCTTGGCCAAGTTTGATCAACCCGAGCAAAAGATGCTCCGTGCCAACGTAGTTATGGTTAAACCGGTCGGCTTCTTTGCGCGCGAGCGCTAACACTTGTTGCGCACGTGGAGTGAAATTGTTCATCATTGCAAATCTGCGTGCCTGGGCAGGCTTCTTTTGCCTATTGCCCCGGCTCCTTAGTATTAGGTGGTCTAGGAAAGTTTTTCAACTTATCCCGGACAATATCAGCTCTTAAGTGGTCACGGTCTTCGGCCGCCAGTTTTTGCTGGGAAACGTTCTGCAGGTGCGCCGGCTGAGTGTCCATCAGGAGCTGGTTAATAATCGCTCGGCCCTCTTCGGGGAAGAACCCAAGATCGATTCCTAGTCTTAGGATCGAGATCAAATTGAGCGCTTCCTTCGATGAAATCGAGTAAGCATGGGTCAAAATGCCATAGGCTCGCCCGATCTGGTCGAGAAGAGTAGTGCGCTTGGTCTCGAGTAAATTGTCCCTCGCCTGAGTCTCCCGCTGGATCAATGTCTCGATGACCTTGTGCAGCCGCCCGATAATCTGATCCTCCTTTTCGCCGAGGGTCGTCTGATTCGACACCTGGAAAAGATTTCCCATTGCCTCTGTGCCCTCTCCGTAGAGGCCCCGGACCGCTAACCCGATCTTATTCACCGAATTGACCACCTGATTGATCTGTTCGCTCAACACCAGCCCAGGCAGATGTACCATGGCCGACGCCCGCATTCCGGTCCCTACATTCGTAGGGCAAGCGGTCAGATAACCTAGTTGCTCGTCGAAAGCGAAGTCCAGCTGCGCCTCTAAGGCCGTGTCAATCTCATCGATCGTTTGGAAGGTCTTCGGCAGGTCCAGTCCGCAGGTGATTGCCTGCATGCGAAGGTGATCTTCCTCGTTGATCATGATTGAGACGGTCTGAACCGGGTTGATCACCACAGCACTCCCCATGCCCTTAGCTGCATGTTCCCGGCTGATCAGATGTCTCTCAACCAGAACCTGCTTTTCGGTGGCAGACAATTCGTTCAGCTGCTCAGAGAACCCCTCTTTCATTGAGGGAAGCGCGTCCACCTCGGGCTTAATTTCTTCAAGAATCCGGACTCGCTCCGTTTTTTTGGCCCAACCGGGGAAAGGAAGCTTTGCTAGATTCCGAGCCAGACGGACACGGCTGCTGATTACGATCGGGTGCCGAGTTCCTCCTGATAGCCAGTCGCCTGGTTTCGTCAGAATAGCCTGAATTTTCATACCGTTAGGTACTCTCCCCTTCCAATTCTCTTATCTCGTCCCTCAGGTTGGCGGCTTTTTCGTAGTCTTCCTGAGAAACAGCGGTCTCCAAATTTCTCCGCAGCTCCTTAAGGCGATCGGTACGCGCCAGGTCGCGGTAAAGGCGGGCCGGGATCTTTCCCGTGTGCTGCGTTCCCTTATGCATCGCCTTGATCAATGATCCCAAGCCCTCGCCGAATGTCTGGTAACAGGTGCTGCACCCCAGCCGCCCGGTTTTTTTGAAGTCGGCTTGGGTAAAACCGCACACCGGGCAATGCTGCGCGGGTGGGATTTGCTCGACTTGTTGGTTTTCGCCCAAGCCAAGTAAAAGATCAGCCAAAGCGAAACCGGTCGGATCGGCTACGCCCTTTTCTTTAGAACAGGCCTCGCAAAGGTTAATCTTCTTCATGTTACCATCTACGATCTGAGTGAGATAAACTGTTGCTGTATTGGTTTTGCAGACGTCGCAGATCATACCTTTAAGTTCCTCCGGTACCCCGGGGCCCGAGCATCTCTGGTAAACAAAATCTTATTGATAAATCGGGGTGCCGGTTGAGCGTGTCAACCCGCGGAAATCCTCCACTAGCTTTAATGTAACAGGTCCTGGTTGTCCGGTCCCAATGGTCCGGCGGTCCAATTGAACGGCCGCTATCACTTCCGCTGCGGTTCCGGTAAGAAAACATTCGTCTGCTACAAATATATCGTACCTTGTCAAATCTTGTTCCCTGATGGGGAACCCATTTTTCTGTGCCAGCTCAAAGACCACTTGTCGAGTCACTCCCTCCAGGATTCCGGAATTAACCGGCGGTGTGAGCAATAGCCCGTTCTTGACGACAAAGATATTATCTCCGGTGCATTCGGCGACGTAGCCTTGCTCGTTGAGCATGATCCCCTCAGCTGCTCCTGCCTGCTGCGCCTCAATTTTGGCGAGCACATTGTTCAAGTAGTTCAACGATTTCACCCTGGGACTGAGCGCTGCCGGCGCGGTACGTCGAGTGGCACAGGTAACCATCGTTAAGCCCTTTTGATAAAGAGATTCCGGATAAAGGCTGATGGTGGCTGCGATGATGACAACGCTTGGCCGGCGGCAACTGTCCGGGCTCAGTCCCAAGGAACCAACGCCTCGGGTTACCAACAATCGAATGTAACCGTC
>JAFAVN010000449.1 GCA_019242435.1 Verrucomicrobiota bacterium
GCGCCGCTGGTCAAGGCACGTAAGGGTTATCACAAAGAGGTAGCCGCCTGGGCCGCCCGTGAAGGTTACCAGGAGCTGGTGGTCGATGGGAAGTTGTATTCCGTGCCCGGTTTTCCCTCCCTCGAGCGGTTTCGCGAACATACCATCGACGTGGTAATTGCCGACTTGGCCACAGTTAAACCGGCAGAGTTGCCCGAGATGGTTCGGACCGCTCTGCGGGTAGGCAACGGCGCGGCCTTTGTTATTAAGGAAGGCAAATCCCGGACCGTGTTAAGCAGTGAAATGACTTGTCCGAACTGCGGGGACGCCTTCGAAGAGCTCGATCCGAGATTGTTCTCGTTCAATTCACCTCATGGTTGGTGCGAACATTGTAATGGATTCGGTTACATTCTTCCCTTTTCCAGCGATGAAGATGAGGCCGAGTCGAGATTGGCCGCAGAACTGCTGGCAGAACGCAGAAGCGAATGGGTCGATGAAGCAGAGGTTCAGATCTGCGAGCACTGCCAAGGTTCCCGTTTGAATCCGGTCGCCCGAGCAGTTCGGCTGGGACCTTTCACCATTCAAGACCTAGCCGCCAAGTCGGTCGCTGATGCTTTGGCCTCGGTGCAGACCCTGAAATTCAACGGCGAATTAAAGCCAGTCGCGCAAACGATTCTCACCGAGATCAAGCAACGTCTATTTTTTATGCGGCAGGTGGGACTCGAGTATCTTGCCTTGAATCGCTCCGCCAAGACTCTGAGTGGAGGTGAGTCGCAACGAATCAGGTTGGCCGCTCAACTGGGATCAAATCTGAGAGGCGTGCTTTACGTGCTTGACGAGCCTACCATTGGTTTACATCCCCGGGATAATTTCCGGCTTTTAGATACACTGATCGCTTTGAAGGAGAAGGGCAACACCTTGATCGTGGTCGAGCATGACGAGGCGACTATGAAGCGGGCCGACTTGATCGTGGATCTCGGTCCCGGTGCCGGTCGCAGAGGGGGCCAACTCGTGACCAAAGGCAATGTCGAAGAGATTAAGCGACATTCCACCTCGGTCACCGGCAAGTTTTTGCGGAACCCCATGACGCATCCATCCCGACCTCGCCGCTGGCTCACAGATGCAGATTGGATCGCCTTGAGCGGAGCAAGAGCTAACAATCTGAAAAATATTGATATTGAGTTCCCGGTTGGACGACTGACCGTTATAACCGGTGTATCGGGTTCTGGGAAGAGTACTTTGATGCGGGCAGCACTGCTGCCGGCGGTCCAGCAGGCGTTGAAAGGCGGGCGCGAGAGACCCGTGCTTTGGGATCGTATATCGGGCGTGAACCACATCGCCGGGGTCTTCGAAGTTGACCAATCGCCGATAGGCAAGACCTCCCGCTCGATCCCAGCCACTTACGTGAAAGTCTTCGATGAGATCCGCAAGTTATTCGCGCAGCTTCCGGAGGCCCGGATCAGAGGCTACGACGCCAGCCGATTTTCTTTTAATATGGAGGGCGGGCGCTGCGAGGTGTGCTCGGGCCAGGGCATGATTAAGCTGGAAATGAACTTTCTGCCTTCCAGCTGGGTTCCCTGCGACGGCTGCCTGGGCAAACGATTCAACTCTCAAACGCTCGCGGTCCGGTACAACGGGAAGAGCATTGGGGATGTGCTGGAAATGACCATTGAGGAAGCCGCTGAATTTTTCAGCGCTCATCCGAAGATCTACCTGCCCATGTCCTTGTTACTGGAGACCGGGCTCGGGTATCTACAGCTGGGTCAACCCAGCCCAACCTTAAGTGGAGGTGAAGCCCAGCGTTTGAAACTGGTAAGTGAGCTGAAAGCCGGCTTAGCCAAAGATCTGACTGAGCGGGTTCGCAAAAATCGTAGACCAAAATCAAGCCTCTACCTTCTGGAAGAGCCAACTATCGGGCTCCACATGGCAGACGTGCAGCTGTTGGTGGAGGTCCTGCACCGGTTGGTGGACCAAGGCAACACCGTGATCGTTATCGAGCACAACCTCGACGTCATCGGCGAAGCCGACTATTTGATCGATATCGGCCCCGAGGCCGGCGAGTTCGGCGGCGAGGTCGTCGCTACCGGCCCCCCGGAAGAGGTCGCCAAGAGTAAGCTCAGCCGGACCGCGCCATTCCTGCGGAAGATCTTGAGCACGCGGTGAAAGTATTCGGCGTTTGGCAGAAGCGCGGGCGTGCAAGGTGTATCCCGGGCGATAGAGTGCACTTCCGAGATAGGTCTGCCGGGGTCATATAGGTCATATAGGACTTATATGATGACTTAGGTGACTCTCCTCTCTTTACAATTCTCTCGCTGAGCGCCAACCGCCGAACCCGAACGAAAAACTCCTTGTGCGATGCATCGAGCTGACGGATCAGTGCGATTCCGCTTTTGTGGAATGTCCTCATGAAGCTCAGTCGTAAGCTGGAGAAACTCACTTCCGGGGAAGCGTGGAATAGCGGCCTCGATCGTTATTATCGCTGGCGCCATCCTTTGACCGTCGATCTCCTTTTAAAAAACGTGGACCAGGCCCGGCTGGCTCAGATCTGCCACAAGTATCATGTACCGGGTGAGATCAAAGCCTGGCCTAAATACACGGACTATCATCATTGGATTGGTCGAGCCATCGATCATGTACGCGAGCTTCACCTCGATCGTGATAAAAAGCTCCACATCCTCGATATCGGGAGCGCGGCGGGTTATTTCCTTTTGGCGCTAAGGCATCTTAGGCACAAGGTTTTCGGACTCGATTTAGCGGAGCCACCATTTTACGGTGAAATGTTCGATCTGTTTGGCTTAGAGAGAGTAATTTGGCGGATCGAGGCCTTCGAACCTTTGCCGGAGATCGGCCGTCGCTTCGATCTGGTGACAGCCTTCGCCGTTTGTTTTAACGGCCACGGCAGCAAGCAGATCTGGGGACAAAAAGAATGGGCGTTCTTTCTTCAGGACATGCGAGCCCGGTACTTGAACCCTGGTGCAAGAATGTTCTTGGCTCTCAACCCAGAGCCATACGGACATTATACGCCGGAACTCCGCGAATTCTTTCTGGAGCAAGGAGCACAAATCGATCGGCATCGGATTTGGCTCAGGAGCTAACGACGATTCTGTGGCAGGCCGGGCATTCCCCAGAAGTGTCGGGCGGTGTCGCCCGCCCAGATCGGAGGGGAGCCGCGTTGGGCTTGCAAACGGACCGTTACTGTCCAGCTGATGAACGTCTTCTAATCTGGAATACTGCAACCGGCGGTTCCCGGTGCGCGTTGCACTACCTGTAGTTCAGCACATTAGCTGCCTAAGAAATCGCGGGTTTCGACGGCGTCGCACCAATTCCCGACGCCGTTGGTGATAGCGCCTTCGACATTGAGTAGCTCCCTAAGCAGCCGAGTCCTTAGCAACGCCGGTCCGCGAGCGGGATCGCAGCTAAATCTCAGATTGCCAGCGATTCAGGATAAGATCATAGACGGTTTTGGCGCTGAGCCCATCCATCGCTTGATCAGGGCTCCGCGCTATCAAAACGTGTTCGCCTTTGGGCGCCCAGATTGCCGGATCGGTCGGTCCGAACAACGCCACCGTTGAGGTGCCGGCCGCAGCAGCCAAGTGGGTCACACCCGTATCATGTCCTACAAAAAGAACAGCTTCACGCAGCTCCGTTACCAGATCCCAAAGCGGGCGATTTTCTAACAATCGCACATTCTTGCCCGAGATCCTGGCAAGCAGCGACTTGGTGATGTCCATATCGGCTTCTCCGGAAACCACCATAAGCTCATCAAATCCTGGGCCGAGCATCGACAACAGCTCGATCCACTTTTTCAGCGCCCAATTTTTTTTCGGAGAACCACTCGCCGGATGGACCGCCAGGCGATGATTGAAGGGACGAGCGCCGGCCACCGATAACCGAGGAACCGGATCCATCAGCGAAATACCCAGAGCCTTCAGCGGCTCTGCGAGCTGTTCAACGGCATGCCGCTTTTCGAGATCCAAACAGAACGGTCCTTGCACGAAACTGATTGACACCAAATCGGCCAATTTCTTTCGAGCCACCCCAATTGGATCAGACAGGTAACTCAGTATCAAATCCGCTCGAAGCCGATCCCGGATTTCCGGCGATAGATCCCTATCCGGATTGAATAGGGGAACTAACCACACCGAATTTAAATCGAGAACGCAATCTGCATGGCCGCGGGAAGCAAGTTCTGCCTGGGGAAAGGGCGCAACGAAAGTGATGAACGAATTCGGATAAAACCGCCTGAGCGCCTGCAAAACAGGCAGGGTAAGCACAACGTCGCCCAAAGCGCCGCCGCGAAGAACTGCAATTCGCAATGTAAGACGGGGAATTTTAGTAGCGCGGCGTTCCCACTCCCGGAATCGCTCCCAATTGGCCGGTGTTCTCCCAACTTTGAGGCTGATCCCACGGGATCGTGCTCTGCGGTTGGCCAAACTGGGGAGTCTGGGCCTGTTTTTGAGACTCAGGATCGACTTGGCAACCCGCTAATACCAAAACCCCTGTTAATATCACTAACAGTCTTTTCATCGTGTAAAGGTGACGGGATCCCCTACGGAGACTCGGGCAAAGTTCTCCGGACCATTGGACACAAATTGAGCGACACAACTATTCTTATCAACTGATACCACGCGCAGCTGGCCAACCATTTGACCGTTTTTCTGTACAGTCAAATTTGAGTTGGTGGAAACTCCCACACTGCTTCCCAGACTGATCATCAGCGCCTGGGCGTCTCGATTCATGGAAAGAACCGTGCCTTCTAACGTGACAGCCCCCTTGCTCTTATTCTTTGCCGCACTAGCGGGGTTCATCCGCAACTGGTTCAATGTGTCCTCGACCCCGATGAGGCGCACAGCCAATGCTTGCCTGTCGTCCTCTGCCTGTTTTTTTTGTTCCAGGTCGCGACGAGCGTCCGCCAACTCGTTTGCCAACTGTTTGTTCTCATTGTCGCGGGCAGCAACCTGATCGGTGAGCTGCGCCAGCTTGGTCTTTGTAGAAGTCAGCTCCGAGTTCCAGGCATCCCGCTGCTGTTCATTGGATCTGCCCTGGGTTTCGATCTGTTGGCCCATCTGCTGCAGCTTCTTCTGGAGATCATCCACTTTGGCCTGCGTCTGCTTGGTATGGTCAACGGCGGCCGCCAGATCTTCGGTGATCCGCGTTACCTTATCCCGGTTGAAAAAACCGAGTCCGGCGGCGCCGATGGCACACAGCATTGCGACAATCAGTAAAAAGCGAACCATGGCTCAGTTTGATCCGGAATGACATTTAGCACGGAAATATGCAAGCGACAGCAGCGATCCGAGCCTGAGAATAAAATCGTTGCTCGGGCAAACGTTCCAGTCGACTAATAGGGAATCCGTCAGGGGCTATGGAGCGAAGACTTACAAACCCCGCCAGGGCAGGAATGCAGCAACGGTAGTATGTTCCTCGTTGCCGTAGTTCTCTGACGGAGTTCTGACTCTAAGTTTCGGGTTACGGGTTTTGGGTTTCCCGGTGCAAGCGCGGGTAACGATAATTCAAAGGTCTCCCGGCCAATGCCGCTACCTATTTCGGAACCAGGAACCCCTCACCGTTCACCACACGTATTTGCCAGTCTGGCCGAATCGATCGAGGAATTTGCCACTGAGATTGGGGCCGATCTTGCGAATTGCTTCGACGAGGGCAGCGGCGGATTCTTCGGGTGAAATATCGGCTTCTTCACCGCCCATATCTGTTCGGACCCAACCGGGCGAGATCGCAACGACCGTAATCCCTTCAGGCGCAAACTCGAATGCAGTTGAGCGGGTCAACATGTTCAGTGCCGCTTTTGAAACTGCGTACGCGTAATAGGTGGAACTATCTCGCTCAGCGATTGAGCCAAGTCCGGAAGAGACATTCAAAATCCGCGGACGGTTACTTCTACGGAGCCGCGGAAGAAATGAACGGATGACTCGTGCAGCCCCCAGGACGTTCACCTCAAAAGCGCTGCGGAGATGGTTGAAGTCAATCTCTGCGATACTTTCATTGCCCCGTTCGGGCATCAGGCCGGCATTGTTTACAATGATATCGATCCGATCTGGAGACTTCCGGGCTGCTGCCTCGACGCTCTCGTCCGAACTGACATCCAGTTCTAAAATCTGAATTGAGCCGGAGCTCTCCAGTTTTTTCAAACCAACCGAATTCTCCAGATCTCGGCATCCGGCCAGAACACGAAAATCAGAGTCAACCAGTGCTTTCACCAAGGCATATCCAATTCCACGATTAGCCCCGGTCACTAAGGCGGTTTCCATGGACTAAGATACTGATGGTCCAAGCCGGGGCAATGTGGGAACGAGGAGGAATGCTGGCAACGCCCCGAAC
>JAFAVN010000524.1 GCA_019242435.1 Verrucomicrobiota bacterium
TTTCGCCTTCGCTTCTTCCAGTAACGTCCTGCGCGCAGAGAAGAAATCGATGATCTTCCCATGATGCAGATTGCTGCTGCCGGGAGTCGCAGAATTAGTTAACTTTGAAAGTTCAGAATTATTCGTCGTAAACATACTTCGAGGGAGAAGAGACCCCGGAAATAATAAATACCCCGGAGCCGTTTTTTGGATTTGATGACAGACTTAAGCGGGTAACCCTTGGAGGGCTCCGCTAACCGAGCGGTACGTCGCGAATGCGACGGAGAAAAGACTCCAGTGCAGCGTCAAGCTACCTGAGTTGCAGCGAAGCAAATCAGAGGCAGCCAATCGTGACGACGCATCGGTCCAAAATTCTGGGAGTTCTGCGTTTTAATCATTAGTGCCTCCTTTCGCGAGCGCAGTACCTAACCAGATAACTAACTATTTGGCAACTGAAAATATTAACTGTTATTTCACGGACAGGACATTGGATGAAAATGACAACGGAATCCCAAGTAAACGGCTCCTCTTTTCGAATCGCAGACCGGGCGGAGGAAGTGCGTCGCGATCAAGCCAGACTGGAACAACTGCTCAACGACAGAGCCGGTTACCTGGTAATGTGGCGCGGAATGAATCTTTTCAGCGCCAAGAGTGGCGGCTCCCCACTGCTGCGGTCCCGGACCGATGTTGCCGATATCTTCGCCGCGGTTTTTCTAGGTTTGCGTCTAGACGGGACAGGACTATTTGCGATCAACTTGAACGGACCTGACTCTGAAGAAGCAGCTCTTTCAGCCATTGGCTTAACTCCTGCCGGTGCTGGGTTCGTGCATCTGCGAGAATTCCAGGGCTCGCTCTCCCCCGCCGAACGTGATCTGCTCCTGTACGCGAGAGCGCTGATTTACTGGCATGATCAAGAGAAATTCTGCGGCCGGTGCGGCGCCCCCACTGTGTTCGAGGAAGCAGGCCACATGAGAGGCTGCACCCAATGCGGATTGAAACATTTCCCACGCAGCGATCCAGCGACCATCATGTTGGTGCACCGGGCCGGGCATTGTCTATTAGGACGCCAGCCAAGCTGGCCCGAGAACATTTATTCAACTCTGGCCGGGTTCGTGGAAGCCGGCGAAAGCGTCGAAGAAGCCGTGGCTAGAGAGGTGAAAGAAGAGAGCGGGATCGAGATCCGGAATTTGCGTTACTTTGGCTCCCAGCCCTGGCCGTTCCCCCAGTCCCTGATGTTAGGCTATTTCGCCGAGGCAGCCACTACCGAGATTGTGTGCGGACGCGAGCTCGCGGATGTACGCTGGTTCAACGTAGAAGAAACCAGGCAATTACTGGAGCGGCTCTCAAAACGGTTCCCGCACCTGAACACTATCGCCCGCCGTTTAATTCGGTCGTGGCTGGAGTGGCAAAGCTAGCCCGCTTGGGCTAGCGCAAAGTTATATTTTCGACATATTACCAAAGCGGCCGCCTCGGCCACGAAACACGAACAACAGGTTTTCCGCTTTCTGCCATTTGCTATAACAAAACGCGCAGATAGCGCTTTGCTTATGATCATTCTATCCACTGTGAGCGCATGGGAGCTCGGGGATCGACTTGAAACCACCCAAGCACAGAAGAATGAAGCTTTGCGAGAAGCAAAGGTGGCCAAGCTCGATGGTGATCTCGGCGAAAACGCTCCTTATCAGGCCGCCAAAGAGAAGTTCCGGACCATGGGACGAATCCAAAGGCGGCTGACCCAGGAAATGGATCACCTGATTAATCAAGGGCATCGATTGGTTGATCCGCTATCTTGGGTAAAGGAAGATCCTGCAGCCGAAGCCGAGCTTGGCGTTGTTGTGGTGCTCGACCTCGACGGCGAACGCGAGAATTTTTTAATAGCCGGCGCTCGGGATCATCACGTCCCCGCGGAAGGCGATGTAGTTCCGATCCCGTACACCTCACCGTTGGGTCAAGCCCTGCTGGGCAAACATGCTCAGGACAATTTCACCGTCGCGATCCGTGGACAGATCCGGACCGTAAATATCCACGTTGTCCGACGCCCGACTCGAGAAGAGATTCTGGCCGTTTTCCCTGCGCTGAGAGGGGAATGATGTGCTAGGTGCCCTCAATCCGCCGGAGCGCTTACACCAAGTTCTCCGGATTCAGCCCGTTAAGTTGCTCAGAGACAAATAGCCCGTCCTTTCGAATGAGCTTATTATCGAAGTAAATTTCGCCGCCGCCATACTCTGGGCGCTGGATACAAACCATATCCCAATGCACCTGGCTTCGGTTCCCGTTATCAGCGGTCTCGTATGCTTGTCCCGGCGTGAAATGAAACGAGCCTACAATCTTCTCGTCGAACAAAACGTCGCGCATTGGTTCCAGAATGTAGGGGTTAAATCCAAGCGCGAATTCGCCGATGTAACGGGCACCTTCATCCGTATTCAAAATCTCGTTAACCCGAGGAGTATTGTTCCCTGAGGCATCCACGATTTTACCGTCTTTGAACACCAGTTTGACTGAATCAAAGGCCGTCCCCTGGTAAATTGTCGGTGCGTTAAATTGAACCCGGCCTTGAACCGAGTTCCGCACCGGACACGTAAAAATCTCGCCATCAGGGATATTGTGGTCACCACTGCAAGTGATTGAAGGAATTCCCCGGATGCTGAATTGCAGATCTGTTCCCGGGCCAACGATCCGCACCCGGTCCGTGGCGTCCATTAGCTCCTTCAAAGGCTTCATGGCGACGTTCATTTTTGCATAATCCAATGTACAGACCCGGAAAAAGAAATCCTCAAACGCTTCGGTGCTCATCCCTGCTAGTTGAGCCATCGAAGCAGTGGGCCACCGGAGTACCACCCACTTGGTCTTGTTTACCCGTTGATCGAGGACCGGTTTTAGCAATTGCATGGCTAATTTCATGCGGTCGGAAGGCACATCGGATTGTTCGGTGATATTGTGACTGCCGCGGACCGCGATGTAGGCATCCACCCCCTTCATCCGGGCCATTTCATATTCAGCGATGAACCGATACTGACTTTCATCAGCTTCCCGGAGTAGCTCGCGATTGATAATATTGCTCTGCAGGTTCACGAGCGGAATCGCCCCTTTTTCTCGTACCTTACGGATCAAAGCGATCACTATTTCCGGTGGCACATCGAAGACATCGACGAGCACTTTTTCTCCGGCTCGCAGACGAGTCGAGTGGCCGGTCAGAACTTCAGCGAGTTGATTTAGTCGGGGGTCAAACATGGGACCGGGTTAGACTTACTTTCAGAAAACGGTACTGCAACCGAAAACCATCCTGGATATCTCATACTCCTGGCAAACATCTTCTAGGTCTCTTACGATACAGTGTGAGATATTCGGGTCCGGTATATGTTGTCCCCGATTTTGGCTGAAACCGATGCATCTCGTCTGCGAGAATTTTATTCACAGCGGCGGCTCGTCTTCACGAACGGCTGCTTTGACCTCATTCATGTCGGCCACGTACGTTATCTGGTCTCCGCCAAGCAACTGGGTGACATCCTGGTGGTTGGACTAAATAGTGATACCTCGGTGCGATCCCTTAAAGGGAAAGGCCGGCCTCTCAATTCCGAAACGGACAGGGCCGAAGTGCTGGCCGCACTGAAACCGGTTGATCACGTTGTAGTTTTTAACGAAACGAGAGTCGACCACTTGGTAACCTATTTGCAACCAGACATTTACGTGAAAGGCGGCGATTACAGCATCGATACTCTCGATCGCAACGAGCTAGCCGCTCTCAATGCCGCCGGAGCGGAGATCAAGATCTTGCCGCTGGTCCCTGGACGTTCGACGACACGGCTGATCGAAGCTATTCAAAACAAATGAACCAGCGACTCAAGCTTGGAGTATTGGGTTCGGGCAAAGGATCGAACTTCAAGGCGATCATGGAACGGATCATCGACGGCTGGGTCCCGGCCGAAGTCCGAATCGTAATCTCAGATGTACCGGATGCGGGGATTCTGTCTTACGCCCGCGACTTCCAAATTCCCGGTTTGTTCGTTAATCCCGGAAAATACCGGACTCGCTTAGAGACGGAAGTGGAACAGGATATTGTACGACTGCTGCAGGAAGCATCGGTCGAGCTCGTCGTGCTGGCTGGTTTTATGCGGGTGGTGAAAGAGCCGATGCTCAGAGCGTTTCCTCGATCCATTATCAATATTCATCCTTCCTTGCTGCCGAAATACAGAGGGCTGGAAGCCTGGAAACAAGCCTTGGAAGCCGGTGAAGCGGTGACCGGCTGCACGGTTCATTACGTTCAAGCGGCGGTTGATGCCGGTGAAATTCTTGGACAACTCCAGGTGCCTATCCTGCCCGGTGATACACCGGAGTCTCTTCACGCCCGGATTCAGATCGCCGAGCACGACCTCCTGCCGGAGGTAGTACGACAAATCGCTGAAGTTCGCTCGAAGCTGCCAGACTCGTTTGCAGCTCGTCCGGATGACAAATGACGAGTGGAGCCGCTGCTCCATCCGGTTAACGAGCCCTCGTGTCCTGTCCCAGGTGAGTTCCGGCAGAGCTTGCATTTTTTCGAGTGGTATTTCAATTTGACGGTTAATGAAGAAAATCGAGGCGATTGTTAAGCCCTTCAAAATGGAGGACGTCAAAGAAGCCTTGACGGAAATCGGGATCGAAGGAATGACCGTCAGCGAGGTGAAAGGTTTCGGGCGGCAGAAAGGTCATACTGAAATCTATCGCGGCAGTGAGTACACCGTTGATTTTCTTCCAAAGGTGAAATTTGAAATCGTTGTTCCCGACGACCGAGTGCAACGAACAGTTGAAACCATTGTGCAAACCGCGCGCACGGGAAAAATCGGAGACGGCAAGGTGTTCGTTATCTCGATCGACGAAGTAATCCGCATCCGAACTGAAGAGCGCGGAGAGTCCGCTGTTTGAGTGTGACCGAGCATCCCTTAGAGCAAAATGGGTAATTGGGCGGGCTATGGACACAGCGACCAATGTCCCCCCTGATCTGCAGGCTTCGCTCATTTGCGAAGACGTCAGGCAAGAGGTGAACGGGATGCAAACCCTGGTTGGGATCATCAATGTGATTCCCGCCCGGGTATTGCCGGTCGCTTTATTAAAGCTCTGTGTTTGGACCCGGTGGTGCGGGGGTATCGGCCGTTTCCGGCAAACTTCCCGCATCTTAGGGGTCGATGAGGAGAAGGTCTTAGCTGAGTCCCAGATCGAGTTCGAGCTGAAGGAGTTGGAAAGTCACGTCACCAACGTCAACCTGTTCACCGGTGTTCAGCTTCAGCAATACGGTGTGCACTATGTCGAAATCCTGTTGGAGAAGGAGCTCAGAATTCGCTACCCGTTCCCGGTCGTGCAGGTTTGACTCTTAATGTTCTGTCACTAAACCGTTAGAAGGCAGCGTCAAGCTGCCTTCTCGGCATTGCCCAGCTCCGGCCGCGCCAGATGCCACTTGGTGCTTTTTTCGTAGGCATTCGCAACGCGCAGGACCATACCTTCATCCAGAGCTTTCCCCAGAATTTGCAGGCCGATCGGCAACTTGCTGCCTTCCACATTGGCCAACCCACAGGGAATGCTGATCCCGCATATTCCGGCCATGTTGGCCGCGAGTGTGAAGATATCCGCCAGGTACATTTTCAGCGGGTCCCCCGTCCGTTCCCCTAGTTTAAAGGCGGACGTTGGTGAAGTCGGACAAAGGATTGCGTCGACCTCCGCGAACGCTTCCTCGAAATCGCGGCGGATTAAGGTTCTAACCTTCTGAGCATTGAGATAGTACGCATCGTAATAACCGGAGCTAAGAGCATAGGTGCCCAGAATGATTCGCCGTTTCACTTCCTGGCCAAATCCTTCTTCTCGCGTCTTGCCATAATGATCCAGCAATCCGGTAATACCGTCTGCGCGATACCCATACCGCACACCATCAAAACGAGCCAGGTTTGCCGAAGCCTCAGCCGGAGCAATAATGTAATAAGCACTCAGTGCGTACTCGGTATGGGGCAACGAGATCTCAACGATGTTGGCGCCCAGGCTTTCGAAGTGGGCGACAGCGGTACGAATCGCCTGCTCAACCTGAGGATCTAACCCCTCGACGAAATACTCCTTAGGCAAACCGAGGGTTAACCCTTTAATGCCTTTCTCCAGATTGGCCGTGTAATCCGGCACCGGCGCGTCCAAACTAGTTGAATCGGCTCGGTCAACGCCGCTAATCAGTTTCATGATAATGGCTGCGTCTTCCACATCCTTAGTTAAGGGTCCGATCTGATCCAGAGAGGACGCGAACGCAACCAAACCATACCGGGAGACCCGACCATATGTCGGCTTGAGACCGACGCATCCGCAAAGCGCTGCCGGCTGCCGGATTGATCCTCCGGTATCAGAGCCAAGCGCTGCTAACGCTTCATCGGCGGCAACAATGGCTGCCGACCCGCCGCTTGACCCCCCCGGTGTTCGTTCAATATCCCAGGGATTATGGGTCGGGCCAAACGCGGAATTTTCGGTAGAAGATCCCATAGCAAACTCATCCATGTTCGCTCGCCCAAATGGGATTGCGCCGGCCGCCCTCAGCTTTCGAATAACGCTCGCATCGTACGGCGCAACATATCCCTGAAGGATTTTCGAAGCACAGCCGCAAGGGTGGCCTTGCACGCTGATGACATCTTTTATCGCAATTGGAACACCGCCTAAAGGCAAGGAAACGTCCGCCTCTTCGGCCTCTTTCAGAGCGCGCTCACCATCAAAAGAGAGGTATCCATGAATTGCAGAGTCGATCCGTTCGATTCTGCGAATCAACGATTCCGTAACTTCCTTGGGAGAGACCTGCTTTGTTCGGAGAAGGTCTCTGGTTGCATGGACGGTCAACGAGAATAATTCCACGTTACTCGATCACCTTAGTTACAATGAACAGCCCTTGTGCCTCGCGTGGCGCATTTGCCAGAGCGGCTTCGCGTTCCAGGCAAGGACCCACCTGATCTTCACGGAACACGTTGTAGATAGGAAAACTGTGAGCCGTGGGTTCTACCTCCTTGAGGTCAAGCTGATTAAGCTTCTCGACATGCTTAAGCACGTTCCCTAATTGCGATTGAAACGTCTCTATTTCCGCCGGGTCCAGCTTAATCCGAGCAAGCTCGGCTACGTATTGCACATCGAATTTTTGAGCGCTCATCGGGAAATTAATGAATAGAACGGCGGGAACACGGCGTCAACGCGGTGTGAACGAGCGAGAACGCCGCCCGCAGGCTCAGGACAGGCAACGCTGCCCGCGTTACAAATGGTTCATCAGCTGAATCACCAAGTAGAGCACGATGGCTCCTGCAAAAATAACCGCTACGACCATGGTCAACAGACGGAGGCGGGCTGCCCGGCGTTGAGCGCGGCGCGGCCTCGGGGGACGCTCAATCGGGACACCGGATTCGTAGCGAGCATCCTCAAGCACATCAGCCGAATCCAAAGGACTACGATGGGCCGATGCTCTGGCCATACGCTCCTGGCGTTCGCGTTCCAGACGTTCTTCGGCAATCTTGGGCGCCTGCGCAATCAGATTTTCCAATTGCTCCATTTGCTGCCGTAGAGCTCTTTCCTGTTTGGCGAGCTCTTCTTGTCGTGAATTGAGAGGTGAATCGCCAGAACGCTTTCGTTGCATCACTTAGCAAAGGCAGTGTGCGCCATAAACAATATTGCTATCGCTATCGCGATTATCCCGAAGATGATGATAGGAAGAGTGAAGGCTAGTCCTCGTTTAAACCAAGTAAAAAATTGCCCGTCTTCCGGATAATCGCTGAAATCGGGAGGGTTGATTGGATCGAGCACCTCGCTCTCCGACTCAGCATTTATCTTCGTCATCGATTTCGAATATTCGGCTCGCGCATCGTCGACGGCGCTCAACGCCTTGCTTAATTCTTTGTGTAAGTCGCCGTTATTCCAAGTCTTGGGATTGATGCGCTCCAGATTTTGTAGATGCTGAGTGAACGCCAGGGACGAGGATTTTAGCTGTTCCACGCGCTTCTCGGTCTCGTAAGTCTGGCGTTCAATCACCACTAAGGACCGACTCAGTTTCTCGACCATTTCTGCGCGACCCTGTTCAAGCTCATCCTGTTTCCGGCTAAGCTCTTCCAGCTCCCTTTTCTGTTTTTCGATTGCTTCCTGTTGGCGCTTTAACTGCAGGAGCTGTTCTTGTGCACGCTGAACCTGGGAATCGAGCTCGTCCGGCGAAGGCGGGTCACCGTTCGAAAGATCGAGGAACGGTTCTTTCATACTTTCCGACATCCAGGGTTCATATCCGGGAAATCCCGGCTCTGCGCAACCGGAAAACCTCAGATCGAGGCAAGATAATACCAGAATTCTGCCGCGAGGTCTATTGCCTGTTAGCTAAATAGTGAATGGTCAGAAGTGAAAAGGGACTGATGATGATGGGTGATTAGTGATCAGTGATTGGTAGCTAATAATCGCAATGGATTGTTCAGCTCTGGTCCACAGGTCAGCCGTTGCCGGGCTAATTTTCGGTCTTGATCAGCCCCATCACCAATCACTTTTCATCACTCACATTTCACTTCTCACGCCTCATATATTTCCTTATCTCCCTGGAAGAAGTTGAAAAATAAAACCTTTCAAATATTCAGTCTCCGGAATGTGCGGAAGGATCGGATGATCCAACGGTTGGGATAAAGATCTAATCAGTCGCACATGTCGTTTTGCATCGATGCTCGCTTCTACCACGAGTTCCTGCAACATCGACCGAGCGATGTGGTGAGAGCAGGCAAACGTCGCCAGCAAGCCCCCAGGCGCCAGGATTTGCAGAGCGCGTAGATGGATCTCTTTGTAGCCCCGGCGAGCGTTACCCAAAGTCTCGCGTGATCGGGTGAACGACGGTGGATCCAGAATGATCAGATCGTAAGTTTCACCTTTCCGTACCTGTTCCGATAAAAAGTCAAAGACGTTGCGAGTGTGGATCGACAAGCTCACATCGTTTAGCCGCGCATTCTGCGCCATGACCGGCGCCAGGCTTTCACCGACTTCGACCACTGTCACGGAGGCCGCACCGCTCCGAGCGCAGGCAAGTCCAAACGCGCCTTGATTGGCAAAACAGTCAAGGACTCGTTTGCCTGCAGCCAAGCGCGCCACTTCTTGATAATTTTCAATCTGATCGAGGTAAAAACCGGTCTTCTGTCCACTCAATAGCTCCAGCTCGAAGAGGATTCCTCCGATGCTGATCTTGAGCCGTTCGGGGGGATCGCCTTTGAGAACGCGGTTTATCAGATCCAAACCTTCGGCGCGCCGAACAGGTGCATCATTCCGCTCAATAATCGAGGTCGGCGCGAAAAGAGAGTCGAGCGCTTCAACAATAAGCGATTTCCGCTGGTCCATTGCCAGGGTCAACGTTTGCAGGACAAAATGCTCACCGTAACGGTCGACCACCAGGCCCGGTAAGCCGTCGCTTTCGCTCCAGAATAACCGTCCCGGGTTTCGGTTCTGGGCCCACTGTTTTCGAAACTCCTCCGCCTGCTTAATGCGCCGAGTGAAAAGATCTAGATCTAGGCGTTCGCGGCGCCGGGAGAATCGGCGCGCCACGATCTGCGACTGAGGATTATAGATGGCGCTCCCGAGCATCCGGTCTCTGCCATCTTTTATTGAAACAATCGACCCTGGTTCGGGATCACCAAATACTTTTAGGATCTCGGTATTAAAGACCCAATCGTGCCCATGAAATATCCGAGCTCGTGGCCGAACGATTATTCCTGCCATCGATCAGGATCCGAACTTACCACAGAGGCACCGAGAACACCCGGCTGCATTGCCTCAATGAGTTTCGTGCCAATTCCTGTACTCTCCCTTCTTTGCGCCTTTGCGTGAGATCTCACCATCTTTGGTTGCAGCTACGCGCCTTTGTGCTCCGTGCCTCGGTAGTGACTTTTTATACTACGAAAACAACAGCTCGTCGGCCGGCTCCGTAACTCTTTTGAACGACGGGTCGTCAACCAGTTCCGGGTACTCGAAGATTCGGCCTTCGTAATTTCGAAGCACCACCTTCTTGTCGTCATGGAATAGCACGTACTCGGGGTTGATCGGGACCTTCCCGCCACCACCGGGAGCGTCGATCACGAATTGGGGCACTGCATAACCGGTCGTATGGCCACGCAGCGACTCGATTATCTCGATTCCTTTGGAAACGGACGTCCTCAAATGCGACGAGCCATAAATCAAATCGCACTGATAAAGGTAATACGGCCGCACTCGGCACCTCAAAAGCTTCTGGACCAGGATCCGCATCACATCAGGATCGTCGTTCACTCCTTTCAGCAATACACTTTGATTGCCCAGCGGGACCCCATGATTAACCAATCGCTCCAACGCCTCTTTCACTTCGCTGGTCAACTCCCGAGGATGATTCACGTGAACGCTCATCCAGAGC
>JAFAVN010000598.1 GCA_019242435.1 Verrucomicrobiota bacterium
ATTCGGCGACGCGTAGCCTGCGGCCCTGAAATTCGCGAGCGCTGCTCTAGCACCGCAGGCTAAGAACGGCCAAACGTTTCGGCATTTGGCCGTTCGCATATTTTGCTAGCACCCTGCCACCTGGATGATCGGCCGAAACAGTTTCCCGGCGCCCCATGTTTGCGGCGGGTCACATCGACCTGGTTGCGTTGCCCTTCAAGAAACGCTCATCTTAGGTTATCAAGCGCAGTTACAAAACAAGTCTCTCGACTGGACAGAAGTAAAAAGGTCAGAACCATTTTAGGCAAGCGCCGTTTCGTACTTTCTCTCCCCCTTGGGTTCTTCGGTTTCACCCCGGCGCTCTCGGTCCTTACGATGATCTCTTGCCAGGACAAGATAGAACGACGGGACAACAAACAACGTAAAGCAAGTTCCAATGATCATGCCGGTTACCAGCACCCAGCCAATGCTGTTTCTCGCCGCAGCACCAGGCCCAGTTACCAGGATCAGCGGGAAGTGGCCGGCCACCGTGGCCACAGAAGTCATCAGGACCGGCCGCAGTCGGGTACCGGCGGCTTCTAACACCGCTTTGAATTTGTCCAAGCCTCGCTCTTGGAGCCGGTTGGCCCATTCTACGATCAGAATTCCGTTTTTAGCCACTAGACCAGTGAGAGTAATTAAACCTACCTGGCTGTAAATATTTATAGACGTATTTCCAAGGAAACAGAATGTCATGGCGCCAACCAGAGCCAGCGGCACGGAGCCAATCAGGATGATGAACGGATCGCGGAAGCTTTCGAACTGTGCCGCCAACACCAGGTAAATCACGATAAGCGAAAGAATCATAGTCGGAACGAAGGCATTACCTTCCTTCCGCAATTGGCGGGACGAGCCCTTATAATCGATGGAGTAGCCTCGAGGCAAAATCTCAGATGCTTTCTGCTCCAGGACTCTAAGGCCCTCGTCGGCGGTTGCCGGAGGCCGGATGACTCCGCTGATCGTCACCGAGTTCAGCTGCTGCATATGATTCAGCGTTTCGGGCTGAACCTCGCGCTTTAGAGTGGCAAACGTCCCTAGTTGAACCGGTGTACCATTCGGGCCAGTTACATAGAGTTTCGTTAAGTCCGGCGGGGTTAGCCGCTGGGTTCGCTTAACTTCCGGGATCACCTGGTAACTGCGCCCCTGGATATCAAAATAGTTAACATAACCGGAGCTCAACAGGGTGCTCAGGTCGCCGCCTACTTGCTGGAGATTCAGGCCCATGGCGGCAACTTTGTCGCGATCGAAAACGATACGGGTCTGCGGCTGATCATATTTCATGTCTGAATCAGCGAAATAGAATTTGCCGCTCTTGTTAGCAGTATCCAACAGTTGGTTGGATAATTCGTACATCTCCAATGGCTCAGCGACTGAGGAAATAACAAACTCTACGTCGTAGTTGTCTCCCCCGGGTAATGGCGATGGCGTCAGCGTAATCACTCGAACGCCAGGCACACTCGCCATTTTCTTACTCACTTCTCCTAAAATCTCCTTGGTAGTTCGTTTTCGCTGGTCCCAAGGTTTAGTAACTGCCCCGGAAAAACCAGGACCCGGAATCTGTGTGACCTGGAAGGTGTGGGCAGTCTCCGGAATGCTTTGGTAGATGTCGTTCATTTCCTTCGCAAAGAGCACCATCTGATCGAGGGTTGCCTCCGGAGCTGATTGGACGATACCGAAGACAACACCTTGGTCCTCGGTCGGCGCTAAATCATGTTTCGACATGTTCCAGAACGGCACCAGCAGCAGCCAAAGAACAACGGCGAAGCCGATCACCACCCATTTAACCCGGAGGATTGTTTCCAGAGCGCGCTGATATCCCTTGCGCAAGCCCTCGAACCCCCGGGCAATCCAACCGGCAAATCCCCGTTCTGACATCCCTTTGGTCAACATCTTCGACGACATCATCGGGGAGAGAGTCAAAGCGACAATCCCGGAGATCACGACCGCTCCGGCTAGAGTGAAGGCAAACTCGCGAAACAGCGCACCGGTCAACCCCCCTTGGATTCCAATCGGAGCGTAAACCGCGGCCAAGGTGAGCGTCATCGCGATGATCGGCCCGAACAGTTCACGAGCTCCCTTGATCGCAGCGTCGAACGGCGACACGCCTGGCTCTTGAAGATGCCGTTCCACATTCTCTACCACCACAATGGCGTCATCCACTACCAAGCCGACCGCCAGCACGATGGCGAGTAAAGTCAGGAGGTTCAGCGTGAAACCAAACACCAGCATCAGGAACATCGCTCCGATCAGAGAGAGCGGGATCGCCACGATCGGAATCACAACGGCTCGGAGCGAGCCCATGAACAGGCAGATCACAACCATGACGATCAGGATCGTCTCGATCAATGTCTCGGTGACATCGTGGATCGCGCTGGCAATGTATTCGGTCCCATCATAAGGAATATCGAGCTTCATGCCGGCCGGTAACTGCTTCCCTATGTCCGGCAGCGCAGCCCGCACGTTTTTAATTACCTCAAGCGCATTTGCGGTGGGCAAAACATAGATGCCCATGAAGGTAGCGGTACTACCCGAGAACCGGACATCGGCATCGTAACTCTGCGCACCGAGCTCGACCTCTGCGATGTCCTTCAACCGGACGATAGCTCCATTATTCTGTTTGACGGCCAGCTCCTTGAACTCCTCGGCACTTTGCAGGTTAGTATTTGCTACCAGGTTGATCGCCGTCATTGCGCCCTTGGTCTGTCCCACAGCTGCAAGGTAGTTATTTGCTTGCAGAATGTTTTGTACATCGGTCGGCGAAACGTTAAGTGCCGCCATCTTGCGGGTATCGAGCCAGATCCGCATGGCAAATACCCGGGCGCCAAGAATCCGTGCATCCTGTACGCCGGAAATAGCCGCCAGCTTCGGCTGCACCACGCGGGTGAGATAGTCTGTGATCTGGTTGCGGCCCAGATCCTGAGAGTAAAAGCTCAGATACATTGAAGCGAACTGCGTGTCCGGCGATGTGATACCGATCACCGGGATCTGTGACGCCGGGGGCAACTGGTTCCGCACCTGGTTGACCTTGGTTTGCACCTGCGTCATCGCCGCGTTTGGATCATAGTTCAGCTTCAAATGGACATTAATAATGCTAGTCCCTTGAACGCTTTGCGATTCGATGTAATCGATGCCGTCCGCACTGGCTATCGATTGCTCCAGCGGAGTGGTTATGAAACCGCGCACTAACTCTGCATCCGCGCCATAGTAGGTAGTGGTTACGGTAATAACCGAAATGTCCGTCTTCGGATATTGCCGCACGTTCAGGCTCCGCATTGCCTGATAACCTGCTAACAAGATCAGCAGATTGACGACAATGGCCACTACCGGTCGTCTGATGAAGAGATCCGTGAATTTCATTACAATTCCTAAGAACCCCTTCTAACTATTTGCCGGTGTCGGTGAAGCTTCGGCGTCGGGTTTGATCTTATTGTTAATCGTAATAGGGGCACCACTCTTCAGTCGAAACACACCTGAAGTGACCACTTCATCTCCGGGCTTTACTCCTGAAGTGATCGATATCAGATCGCCCCTGGCGGCACCGAGTTTAACGAATTGCTCTTTCACGGTTTTATATGGTTTGCCGTCGTCGCCCTTGGCCTCGGTCACGATGAAAACGGAATCTCCATAGGGAGCGTAGTGAACAGACGAAACCGGCAACGCTATTACCGACTCGTGCTCTGGCAACACTACGCTGACCTTCCCGAACATACCAGGTCGCAACTTCAGATTGCTGTTAGGTAAAGTCGCCTGGACTTGCACGTTCCGGGTTGCCTGATCAACCAGCGAGTTAATCGCGTTGATGTTACCGGAGAACACTAGCTGACCATAGGCGTCCAGTTGCACGTTGACCTCCTGACCAACTGCTAATTTGCTGAGGTCCTGCTGCGGCAGAGTGAAATTGACATAGATCGGATCAAATGACTGCAAGGTAACTACCGGATCCCCCGTATTGAGGTATTGGCCCAGGTTGACCTGTCGAATCCCAACCACCCCATCAAACGGAGCACATAAGGTTTTGCGAGCGATAAGCGCTTTGTATTGGTTTACCGTTGCCTGGAACTGCCGATAACTGGCTTCGGCAGTGTCATAGTCTTGTTGCGCAATAGCTCTCTTTGCCAGGAGGTCACGGTCGCGATTTAGCGTCAACAACGCTAAATCGAGTTGGGCTTGGGCTTGACCAAGCTGCGCCTGTTCCTGATCAGTGTTCAAATGAACAAGCAGGTCTCCCTTCTTAACTTTCGTACCGGAAGTGAACGCAATCTTATCAACGATGCCGGCAAGGTCCGTGCTAACGGTCACACCGTTAATGGCTGCCACTGTTCCGATGGTATCCATGGTGGGCTGCCACTCCGAGGTCGCCGCCACGGTGGTCGTTACCGCGGTGGGCGGTGGGTTAAATGCTCCCGCTTTGGCTAATGCCATGAAACCCATGATCTGGGTGACTTTGAAATAGCCAAGGACGCCGATGATCGCGATCAGTAACAAAATGGCGATCAGAACCGCTCGGATATAGGGCGGCCGTTTTTTGGCTGGCGGCGAGGACTTGGGCAGCGATGACTTCACTGGAGCCATGGAAGACGTAGTGGGGGTCATTAAAGAAATCTCCTGTTGTTTTATGCCGCCGTGTGCATCGAGTCGGGCAACCGTGCTCCTAATTCCGCCAGCCGCTGCTGCAGCTTTTGCAGAATGAATACCAGTTGCTTTCGCTCATCTTCGGTCAGCGGCGCTATCACGCTAGTAAACCACTCGCAATAAGTTGGCCGGACTCTCTCAAGGAGTTGGTCGCCCGCCTCGGTCAAAAACAGCCGGGTGATCCTCCGGTCTTGCGGATCGGGTCGGCGCTCGACTAAACCGTCTTTCGCCAAGCCATCCAGCAACCCGGAGATCGTGGCACGAGTGACACCGGTCTTTTCCGCTAATTCCGCCGGCGTCATCTCGCCTGGGCCATGTTTATGCAGAAGCATGAGAAGAACAAAGCGGCCATGGCGAGTGCCAAGGGAAGAGAGGATTAACTCGTCCATGGCAAGTAGGTCATCCCCAGTTCGCAATAACTGGAGGAAGACGTAACAAGCCGATGCATCCAGTTCAGGGAACCGTTTGCTATCCTCAAGAAACACTTCGTACTTGGGAAGTGATTTAAGCAATGTGACAGGCTCCCTCATAAACTCAGCCTACCTAATTATTAGGTTCCTAACTATTGTCAAGGGAAGGTTGTAGGGGCTTCGGGCCGCTTTGCGTGTTCATTCTCATCCGATGCTCCGAAGTCCGGGGTGGCGGAGTGAGGGAGTTACCGGCCCGGCCGGATGTCTCGTCGGCGCGGAGGTTAAATCGCGCCGGGTTCGAGCCGCGATCCAGCGGCTTCTTTGCCGATCAGTTTTCGGTTGCAAGATTCGTTTTCACGACGGTCCAACAATGGAAGAGGTGAGCTACGGCTCAACCTGGCGCGAGTCACCAGCGGACCCTAATGTCCGCTCGGCGCGCCAAGGTTTCGCTCTGCCGTTACTCCGTCACCCCATCCTTCCATTTTTCCGTTAATCCCGACGCCTGCATTCGTTCCGCCGCCGCCTTCTCTAAGTAAATGGTAACCAGGGCAATGTCGGCCGGAGTGATGCCGCTGATACGCCCGGCTTGACCGAGGGTAGCCGGACGAATTTTCAATAGCTTCTGCTTCGCTTCGGCTCGAAGGCCCAGGATTAGTGCGTAATCCAATTCGGGCGGCAACAACCTGGCCTCGGCCCGTTGCGCTTTCGCGACGGCTCCTTCTTGGCGCCGGATATACCCCTCGTACTTGGCGTCGGTTTCGATCTGATCCCAAACGTCCCGGCCATAGGCAACCAGAAGATCTGTAGGAATCTGGTCGCAGGTGAATTCGGGCCTCTTTAACAGTTGATCAAGCCGCTGCCCTTGAATTCTGACGCGCGCGGCCTCTCGCTGGGCGTCGCTGATCTTGGTTAATTTCCGTTCAACCGCCTGCCATTGTCGACCGGAAATGAGCCCGAAGTCTTTCGCTTTTCGGCCGAGGCGGAGATCGGCATTATCCTGTCGAAGGAGGAGCCGATATTCAGCTCGGCTGGTGAACATCCGGTAGGGCTCTTGCGTTCCTTTGGTCACTAGATCATCGATCAGCACTCCAATATATGCTTCTTCTCTTCCTAGCTGAAAAGGATTCCTGCCCTGGACACGCAAGGCCGCGTTGATGCCGGCGATCAGGCCCTGGGCCGCGGCTTCTTCGTACCCGGAGGTCCCGTTTATCTGACCGGCAAAGAACAGGCCGGGGATCAGCTTCGTTTCGAGGGTGGGCCGGAGCTGGGTTGGGGGGCAGAAATCGTACTCGACGGCGTACCCGGGCCGGATAATTTCGGCACGCTCCAGCCCGGGGATGGTTCGAATGAATTGGTATTGGACCTCGAAAGGAAGGCTGGTGGAAACCCCGTTCACGTAGTACTCCGAGGTTTGCCGGCCTTCGGGTTCGAGGAAGAGCTGGTGGCGCTCCTTTTCGGCGAACCGGACAACTTTATCTTCGATAGAAGGGCAATACCGGGGACCGATGCCCTCGATTTTGCCGCTGTACATAGGAGATTTGTCGAGATTAGCGCGAATAATTTCGTGGGTACAGGGGTTGGTAGCGGTGATCCAGCAAGGAATTTGTTCCACGTGGAACATTCCTTCGGATTGGCGGTTCAGGGTGAAGGGTAAACCTTGTCCCCCCACCTCCTGGTCCGAGTAGGAGAACCGAGGCGGCGGTTCGTCCCCGGCCTGGCGCTCGCATTTGCTGAAATCGATCGATCGGCCGTTGAGCCGGCACGGAGTTCCCGTCTTGAACCGCCCGATCTCGAACCCGAGCGCACGCAGGTTATCGCTTAAGGTCGATGGCCCGTCTCCCATGCGGCCACCTGCCATATTGTTCAGCCCAACGTGCAGGAGCCCCCGCATAAACGTCCCCGTCGTCACCACTGCGCTCTTGGCCTTGATTCGCAGGCCGAGATTAGTCTCGATGCCGGTCACACCGTCTTCTCCCAGCAGGATGTTGGCTACGTTGCCTTGCAGAAGCGACAGTCCGGGCGTCAGTTCCAGAGTCCATTTCATGCGGAACTGGTAGGCTTTCTTATCGCATTGGGCCCGCGGCGCTCGCACGCTCGGCCCCTTGTTGCTATTTAACATGCGGAACTGAATTCCGGTGGCGTCCGTGTTTACGCCCATCAACCCGCCGAGGGCATCGATTTCCCGGACCATGTGCCCCTTGGCCAAACCTCCGACCGCCGGATTGCAAGACATCTGTCCGATGGTGTCGAGGTTCTGGGTTAACAGTGCGGTTTTACAGCCCAGGCGGGCGGCCGCCGCGGCAGCTTCGATGCCGGCATGGCCTCCTCCGATTACCAGCACATCAAATAGATCCGGGTATTCCCACATGAGCCTCCTATCTTGCGTCGATTTTTCCTGGCCTGCAAATCGCGTGTCGGCCGGCAATGTTCCACGTGGAACATTCAGGCGCCGTCCTTGTCGTCATCTGGGGTCTTCACTCCCCACGACGACGATCCCTGCGCTCTGCTGGGGAGAGATTCCCGTGCCCCGGATCCGTTCCGGTTCGACCGGTGCGCAATCCTCCAGGCTGCCCTCGGATTAGACGTCGTTCCGCCTGAGCAGTTTGCATTCGCCGAACCAGGAGTGCTATTGAGCAATTTCGGCCCAACCCTCAGGCCCAATCCGCCCCTGACCGATTGAAAGGCGCTTATCAAGCGCCCTGTCTAATCCCGCTCCCGAGCCGCCGGGGCGCGATGAGCGGGAACGGATCGCGAGGACCCGATCCCTCCAGCGAGACAAACTTCCCACCTCTCCACTACTCCATCACTCCCGATCCATCGTCATTCCGCTCTTCGACGCCGCGGAGGATTTGAATTCGAAAAACTGCTGGTCTCCACCCACTCAAAAACTTCCCGCTCTTCTCTAGCAGCTTTCACGTGACAACCGGGCGACTTTCCGTCAAAGTCACTCACGTCATCGCCCGCCATGGCTAAATCCCTCGATGTCTCCCCTGCTAAGTCGTTTGCCGAAGAAGTCGAGATTCTCCGGAAATCTTTCCGTGCCTGCCTGGATGTCTATGCCAGCCGCGTCGAGAGTGAACTCAGCCATATCAAAGAGGCTGCTGTCGCCAAATCCCAAGCTGCCCAGCTTTCTCAAAACACTATCCGAGACCTCCGCGACATGATCACTCTCTGTCGCACGTTGGATATAAAGCCTGAGAAAGGCAGGCGCAAAGATCTTAAAAAGATCGACAGTTTAATCGAAGAGCTCACCTTGATGGTGGACAATTGGTGAGTGTAAGCTTTATCGCCCCAGGACTTGAATCGTCCTGGTGAGAGTTTCCGCTGGACTCACCTGGCAGGCCGGCATTAGCGGGGCGCACCGCTACCTCGGGTGGGCCGACCTTGATTGGCATGGTAGTGCAATGTTGGAGCGGCGCTATACCGCGCCTCTTCCGATCCGCCCTACGCGGATCAAGCGTATTCAGAAGACGGCTCCGATCGGAGCACAAGCCCGCGGGCGGAGCGCCCTGGGCCCCTCGAATAAGGAACAAATCGCGAGGATGGGATCCCTCCAACCTTTCGATCTCAATTGCCTGCTGAAGTATTCTCCCTGCTGGTTGATCTTTGTCCGTTTGCACCCATTCATGCCCGCCAGTCGGATTCGAGCACGAGCGGCGCAACAAGCGCTTGGCTGCTGAAGGGACTTGCGTCTTCGCGATCTGTCCCAGCTCGAGGCGCCGAGGCAGTCATCGCTCCACGGCTTCGGGCTCGGATTGGAGGGACCGGCTTTATGAGGGCCTTCAATCCGCCGAGAGGATTACTTCGAAAAAGGGCTCGGTGCTCCATCAAACTCGGCTTCTCCCCCTTTAACGGCGCGGATAATCCGAAGCGGGTTGTTGAAGACGCCACCGATACCTCGATTCGATGAAATCACACCCATACGAAATTCAATCTGTCGCGATAGGAACGACCTCACTGTCACATCCAGTCGCACAACACTGCATCTTCGACCGAGGCCTCCGGTGCGGAATCTGAAGGCAAGAACATATTAATAACTCGTTTGAAACCTGTTATGGACGCATTGCCGATTGATTTTTCGATTCACGTTGATTTCGTTAGGTGGTTGCCTAACTGTTTCGCCGTCATGCTGCCTGGGTTGCTGATCACTTTTGCCGCACTGCTTTACCGGCTATTGTTCGTGCTCGCCGGTTCACCGGCGACGTGGGCTAATTTTTCTCCGTTGACATCGATCTTCTTGTGCTCAGCCGTATTCCTGCCCCGGAAGCGATTGGTTATCTGGCCGGCACTCGGCGTTCTCGTTTCCGATGCTTTGATTAACGCCCATTTTCACTCCTCGATGCTCGATACCCGGATGATTCCCGGGTATTTCTGTTTCGGGATTTCCTTTCTGCTCGGGGCGTGGCTGCGCGGGACCGCTAGGCGCACCTTCTGGTTACTGGCTGCCACGGTCTTCTCTTCTTTCTTCTTTTACGTCGTCACCAACACGGCAGCCTGGTACTTCGACTCGCCGGCCCCCCTCACAATCCCATTGTACCCGAAAAACTTCGGGGGCTGGTTGCAGGCCTTGACCGTGGGTCATCCGGGGTTCCCCCCTACCTGGCTCTTTTTCCGTCACACTCTGCTTAGCGATTTGCTTTTTACCTCCCTCTTCGTCCTTGGCCAAAGCCTGTTTACAAGGAAAGCAGTCTCGGCGGCGTCGGACCTCCCCAGGCCAACCTACCCTTCGAGCGTCTAATCAAATATGGAAACCTTATTGCAGTCTCCTGGCCAAGCACGACCTACGATCAACGACAAACTCACAAAAGAAGATAAAATTCGGCTCTTGCGGGACATGTACCGTATACGCCGTTTCGAGCAGACCTCGTTAAAGTACTATAACCTCGGCCGAATGGGCGGTTTTCTGCATCTCTATTCCGGCCAGGAAGCGGTGGCTGTGGGGACTGTGTCGTTACTGGGGCCGGATGACCACCTGATCACTGCCTATCGGGATCATGGTCATGCGATTGCGGTCGGTATGACGATGCCAGAATGTATGGCTGAGCTTTTCGGCAAAGCGACCGGCTGCTCAAAGGGCAAGGGTGGCTCGATGCATCTCTTTGCGCCGGACAAGCGTTATTGGGGCGGCCACGGCATTGTTGGCGGGCAAACTCCTCTAGGAGCCGGCATTGCGTACGCTCTCAAATACAAGCGCATTCCCGGTTGCTGTCTCTGCTATCTGGGCGACGGCGCGATCAACCAAGGCGTCTTCCACGAGTCGCTGAATCTCGCAAGTCTATTCAGTCTGCCGGTTGTTTACATCATTGAGGATAACGGGTACTCGATGGGCACGAGTCTCAAACGCTCCTCGGCGTATAAGACTTGCCTGGCCGAGCGTGCCGAGGCTTATAACATGGCCTGGGACGTCTTTCTGGGAGAAGATCTTTACGAGGTTCGGGAACGCACCAACGTGGCCATCGAACGCGCGCGAAAAGAGTGCCAGCCTACCTTACTCGAAATTCAGACCTACCGGTATTACGGCCATTCCGTTGCCGATGCCAACGCCAAAAAGTACCGGACAGCGGAAGAAATCGAGGAATACAAGAACAACCACGATCCGCTTCAGCTTTTCGGCAAACGACTTCTGGAAGAAGAAGTTCTCACGGAAGCCCAAATCGGCGAGATCGACCGCGCAAGCAAAGAAGAAGCCAATGCCGCGGTTAAGTTCGCCGAAGAAAGTCCTTTCCCTAAGGAGGGCGACATCACCGCTGACGTCTACTGGGAAGTGGACAACCAGACTGAAGCCGGGAAACAGGGTACTTACTTTTTCAACACTTAGTCCATGCCACTGATTACCTATCGCGAAGCGCTCCGCACTGCTCTCGACGAAGAGATCCTTCGCGACGAAAACGTTGTCGTTATTGGTGAAGAAGTCGCCCAATACAACGGCGCCTATAAAGTAACCGAAGGCCTTTGGGCCACTCACGGAGACAGGCGCTTAGTTGATACTCCGATCAGCGAATCCGCTTTTGTCGGAATGGGCATCGGAGCATCTATGCTCGGGTTGCGCCCAGTGATTGAGCTCATGTTCTGGAGTTTTGCCTACGTCGCTTTCGATCAGATCGTCAATAACGCGGGATGCGTTCGTTACATGTCGGGCGGATTGATCAACGTGCCGATCGTCATTCGTGGTCCGGCAAATGGCGGCACCAACGTAGGTGCTACCCATTCTCACACTCCCGAGAATCTTCTCGCTAATATGCCCGGCTTGAAGGTGGTGGTACCTGCCACGGCTTACGATGCGAAGGGACTTCTTAAAACTTCTATTCGCGACAATGACCCGGTGATGTTCATGGAGAACACCTTGCTTTACGGTGAGAAATGGGAGGTTCCTGACTCCGAGTACCTTATTCCTCTCGGGCTGGCTGATGTGAAGCGCACAGGGGATCACGTATCACTAATCGCACATGGTCGGGCTGTGTTGACTTGCCTGAAGGCAGCCGAACTTTTGGAAGCTGAGCACGACATCAGCGTCGAAGTCGTTGACCTGAGATCTATTCGGCCGCTCGATGAAGAAGCCATTTTGAATTCTGTTCGCAAAACCCACCGCGCAGTCGTGGTCGAAGAAAACAAACCATTCTGCGGGGTGGGCGCTCAGATCACTTCACTGATTCAAGAGAAAGCGTTCGATGACCTGGACGCGCCTATCGCCCGGGTCTCGGCTATCGATGCGCCGGCGATTTACAGTCCGCCGATTGAAAAGCGCCAACTACCTGATCCACAGCGAGTAATAGAAAAAGTGCTCAACCTCGCCTAACTTTCTCCTTCTCTATATGTCCATTTCGATCGAGATGCCCAAGCTCAGCGACACGATGACGGAAGGTACTCTTCTCCGATGGGTCAAGAAAGTTGGAGATCAGGTTGAAGTCGGAGACGTTCTCGCTGAGGTCGAGACCGACAAGGCTACCATGGAAATGGAGGCCTTCGATGAAGGCACTCTCTCGGAGGTCTACGTCAAGGAAGGGGAGACGGTCCAAGTTGGTCAGAAGCTCGCAGTTCTGGCTGGCGCCGGAGAACCAGCCACAAGCACCAGCAAACCAGAGACCGCTCCTAAACAGGACGAAACAAGAAAGCCGTCCGAGGCTAAACTGGCTCCGGTCGCTGAGGCCAAAGATAAAGAGCCGCAAGCAACCGCTGGCGCTCGTCCGGATGCCGCTCCGGAAGCCGAAACTCGTATAAAGGCGTCACCGCTAGCTCGGAAAGTTGCCGCCGAGCTTGGTGTAGATCTTAAGGGACTATCCGGATCCGGTCCTGGCGGGCGCATCGTGCAGAGCGATGTTTTGTCAGCTAAGGACAAAGAGGCGGCCGCT